>JAOZMN010000300.1 GCA_029934265.1 Bacteroidales bacterium | reverse complement strand
ACTCCAAATTCGTCTTTTATACGCTCGATATATTCATTGCCGCTAATGGGTGGACTTGAAGTTTTCATTATTTTGCGAGTGTCGTACATCAATGAAAGCATTTTTTGCGTAAAATACGGATAACCTTGTGTTGCTCCGAAGCAAATATCTGTTTCTTTTGTCGAAAATTGTATTTTATTGCCCTTCAGATATAAATTTGCAAGTCTTTGTACTTGTGTTTTGGAGAACCAGCTTAAATTCATGGCTTCCAAGATAAGCCCTGAACCTCTTACGTCAATGTAATTTTCGGTAAGAAGTTCTTTCATGTCTCGATTGGCGGTAAAAACACAACCGAATGCTTTTGAGCCGTCTTCTACTTCATCAACTTCCTGCAAAAGAGAACTTAATTTTGCAAGAAAACGAGTTGCTTTCTCCGGTTCTTTATATGCGATTGTTTCCAAAAAAGCGTCAAATTCATCAATTAAAAGTACAACATAATAGTTTTTATTTGTATATACTTCGTTTAATGCTACGATGAAATTATTGTAACCTGTATCTGTTTTTTTTATCTTAAAATCGAAATAATCTTTAAGTCCTTGCCAAATTGTATTATAAAAATCGTCTTCGTTTGCGCAACCTTGTACGTTTGCAAATATAAATGCAACGTCCATGCTTTTATTGCTTCCGTAAGGAGTTATTTTTTGAGTAAATGCTTCGTTAAGCGATTGTATATGACGCATTAAAGAAGTTTTTCCGATTTGTCGTTCGCCTGTTATCCATATATTTCCTTGCGATTTTCCCGCAACGGTTTCTTTCAGTATTTTCTTCACGGCTTCTTCTCTGCCGAAAAAATCAGCTCCTCTTACGGGACTGTTATATACAAAAGGGTTTATTTTTTGAGCCATGATAATGTAATTCTTTATGAATAAAAATATAATTTTTTCAAAGATATGTAAAAAAATGACAAAAAGTAAGCTATACTTGCACTAATTCACCAATTAAAGTAGCAGAAGTATTTTTGTGTACTTTTACATATACATACTGTCCGATTTCTGTTTCTTTTTTCGGAAAAACTATTACTTTATTTTGTGAATTTCGACCGTAATATTCTTGGTCTGATTTTTTTGAAACACCTTCGATAAGTACTTCAAATGTTTTACCTAAATCGGCGGTATTGCTTTTTAATGAATTTTCATTTTGCAACTTTATAATTTCCTGTAGCCGTCTGCTTTTTATTTCCTCCGGAACATCGTCCGGATAATTTCTTTGTGCAAAAGTGTTCGGACGTTCGGAATATTTGAACATATAAGCATAATCAAAGCCTACTTCTTCCATAAGCGACAATGTATCTTTGTGGTCTTGTTCGGTTTCTGAGCAGTATCCGGAAATTATATCGGTGGAAATCGAACAATTCGGGATTCGTTCCCTTATTGCTTTTATTCTGTTTAAATACCAATCTCGTGTGTAGTTTCGTTTCATTTTTTCGAGCATATTATTGCTTCCCGATTGTACCGGCAGATGTATATAATTACAAATATTATCGTATTTTGCCATTATATCTATAACTTGGTTACTAAATTCGCTTGGATAGGAAGTTGAAAAACGAACTCTCAATTCCGGAGAAACTTGTGCTGTAAGTTCTAATAATTTTGCAAAATTTACTTTGCTTTCTGTCCAATTATATTTATCTACATTTTGTCCGAGCAGAGTTACTTCTTTATAACCGTTGTTTACAAGCTCCTTAACTTCATTAATAATAGTTTCCGGATTTCGACTTCGCTCTCTGCCCCTTGTGAACGGTACTACGCAGAAAGCACACATATTGTCGCAACCTCTCGTTATGGAAACAAAAGCCGAAACTCCGTTTTTATCCGACCGCACCGGACTAATATCTGCATAAGTTTCTTCACGAGAAAGCAATACATTTACGCCATACTCTCCGTCTCCGGCTTCTTTTACTAATTCGGGCAGACTTCTGTAAGAATCCGGTCCGGCAATTATATCGACAAGTTTTTCTTGTTCTAAAAGTTTTTCTTTCAGACGTTCTGCCATACAACCCAAAATTCCGATAAGTAAACCGGGATTATCACGTTTTAAAGCTTTAAAATTTTGAAGTCTGTTACGGACTTTTTTTTCGGCATTTTCACGAATAGAACAAGTGTTTATAAAAATTAAATCGGCATTGTTAAAATCTTCGATTAAATTATATCCGGATTTATTCATTATTGAAACAACAAGCTCGCTGTCAGCCACATTCATCTGACAGCCGTAAGTTTCCATATAAAAATTTTTCTTGTTGTTCGGATTGTTATTTATATTTTTATTCTTGTTAAGATTTTTTATTTCTTTCATGTTTATAATTTATTTGAGTGTGTAACAAATCGGGGGAAATTATATCATTATCATTTTACTTATAATCAGCATCGTGCTTTAGTTCGGGGTATTAGTTGTTACATTTAAGGCTTTATCCAAAACTAACTGTCTGATATAAAGCTTTTTATTTTCGGATAGAGCCTATCATGTTTATTTATTGACACCGAGCTAAAGCCCGGTGCTAATTATATTAATTTAATATATAGTTCCCCTTGATATGTTATACACTTAATTTATTTTTAGATTGTACCCGTATTTTTAAAAATCACAAGTTTATCTCTGCCAATATCCGTTATTTCGGAAAAAGCAGTTTTAATTTTCGGAGCTTGCACACCTTCGTAAAACATTTTATTTCCGATAAAAACTCTTGCCTCGTCCCATAATCCTTTTTTTATTAATGAATTATGAAGGAAAGCACCACCTTCGACAAAAATAGAAAGAATATCTCTTTTATGAAGTTCTTTCATTATTGAATTTAAAAAATAATCATCTTTTTTGATTTTGATATATTCGGTATTATCGGTTTTGACATTTTTTAATGTATTAAATATAAGGGTATTAATTTTGTTATCAAATAAGTTTAAATTTTTATCGAGTTCTAAATTTGAGTCGATAACAATTCTTGTCGGGTTTTTTCCTGTCCAGTCTCTTACGTTTAAAGACGGATTATCTTTTTGAGCGGTTTTTTTTCCGACCATAATTCCGGCTTCTTCCGAACGCCATTTATGAACAAGCATTTTTGTGTCCGTATCGGTTATCCAATTTGGTTCTATGGGGGTTTCCGGAGTTCTTATTTTGTCGATATATCCGTCGAGAGTTTCTGCCCATTTGAGGATTATATACGGTCGTTTTTTTTCGTGAAATGTAAAAAAACGTTTATTTAGTCGTCGGCTTTGATTTTCCAAAATACCGACTTTAACTTGGCAATCTGCATTTTTAAGCATTTTTATTCCGTTTCCGGAAACCTTCTCGAAACTGTCGGTACAACCGATAACTACTTTCGGGATTTTTTTTTCGATAATCAATTTTGAGCAAGCCGGAGTGCGACCTTGATGTGAGCAAGGCTCTAAATTTACATAGATAGTAGAGTAGGGTAGGAGTGCCTCATTTTTTACGGAATTAATTGCATTAACTTCTGCATGAGACAGTCCGCATTTTTTGTGGTATCCTTCGCCGATAATTCTATCTTTGTGAACGATTACGGAACCGACCATCGGGTTGGGGGCTGTGTTGCCTTTGCCGAGTGATGCCAATTCCAAACATCTTTGCATATATTTTTCATCAGAAATCATAACTTTGCAAAGGTAATTAATAAGAATATGACTATAAAAGAATTTTCGATACTTTGTAAAAACAAATTGAAAAATATTTATCCGGAACAAGAAATTTTAAGTATTTTGAGGATAATATTTGAAGATATTTTTGATATTTCGCAGCTTGAAGCACATATTAATCCGGATAAAATATTGTTTTCCGAAAGGTTTAAAAATCCGAAAGAAATCATAATCAGGCTTTCTGAAAATGAGCCGGTACAGTATATTGTCGGCAAAACGGAATTTTACGGATTAGATTTTTTTACGGATAAATCGGTTTTAATTCCTCGTTCGGAAACGGAGGAACTTGTCGATTTGATTATTAAGGAAAATGATAA
>JAOZMN010000037.1 GCA_029934265.1 Bacteroidales bacterium | reverse complement strand
AGCATCTTACTTAAAACCCTAAGGGTCTGATTGCGAAGAAATATACTTTTTAGACTGAACTCATTTAACAAAAATTAATAAATCTAAATATTTAATTTATAGTCTTTTAATTAAAACCATAAGGGTCTGATTGTGAAGAAATATACTTTTTAGACTGAACTCATAATTTCAAAACTTCAAAATTTTTCAAATTAAAGTAGTATGCAAAACAATTTAAACATTAACAAGGAACGAGATTTTATTAGCTTGTTTTCTGACCCTTTTTCGTATTTTGTAAAAGAGTTCAGAACCCTTGCAAAAGCAGTATTACTGTACGCTGGACCGATATATTTATTGCAAATAATATTGACAAGTTTTATTGTCGATGTTTCCGACCCGATGAGTTTTTTGCAAGCTGGAAAATTACCGGAAATCACAGGAAATATGTTTGGAATTTACTTGGTTCAAATCTTTGCTTACGTGATGCTTGTTACGGTTGTTATTTCTTACATGAAACTTCGTAATTCCATACAGGACAGAGAAATAGAACTTTCGGAAATTTGGGAGCAAATATCAAAATATTATTGGAAAATATTCGGCTCTCAGCTTGTTTACGGACTTATTATCGGGCTTTCGGCAGGAATCGGAATTGCGATATTTGCAATATTTGCAAGTAAAATGTTGATTATAATCACTTTGGCAACAATCGTTTTTGCTGTTTATATGGCAATAACACTTTCTTTTATGAATACCGGTATTATTTTAGAAGATAAAAACATTTCGGAAACAATAAAAAGAAGTCTGTTTATAATAAAAGGAAAATGGTGGTTTTTCTTTATAGTTTTGATACTTTTTTCGCTCATACTTGGTATTGTCGGTTCCATTTTCAGTCTTCCGATGTTGCTTACAAGTATGTCCGGCTTGTCCAATAACGGAATACTTTTTTTATTGACATTATTTCAAACACTTGGTTCAATTATACTTGGAATTTTGCCTGTAATACTTACCGTTTATGCTTTTGGGACTTTCCGTGAAGAAAAAGAACAAACATCACTTATCGAAAAAATAGAAAATATAAATTCAGATATTGATGAGTTAAATAAATTTGATTATTAAATGCTTCGACAAAATAACAACATTTATAAAAAACTATTAAGTACCCTTGCAAAAGTTATTACACACTTGCTTATTTGTAATGAGTTGATTCGCAGGCATTTGCACGAGTGTGAGAGCAACATTAAATAGAGGTCGAAGACCTTAATCAGGCGAAAGCAAAATTATAAACATGGTTTTACCACATAAAACAGGTCGCAGACCTTATAAATATTTTCAAATTTTATTGGTTGTAATTACGATTAATTTTAATTTACCGGTTGATGCACAGTCCCCAAGTAAGATGCGTTACGACAGCACTGAAATTAAAGTAAGAACTTCCGATAAAATTAAAGATTATAAAAACGATAAGGATTTTATTTATACCGAAAAAGCAAAACGTCCCACTACATTTTGGGAAAGAATACTCCGGTGGTTATCCGATATACTGAAAATTATTTTTGATGATAAAGGAATAGCACCTTATGTTCGTAATATTTTAATATTTTTGATACTTGGTTTTGTTGTTATAAAATTATTGGGACTTAAATATCAAACAATTTTTTTTCGCAGTAGAAAAAGTAAGACACAAATAGATTTTGAAACTTACGATGAAGATATTTATAAAATTGATTTGGATAAAGAAATTAATGATGCAATAAATTTAGGAAATTATAATAAAGCAGTGAGGTATTTGTATTTAAAACTTCTTAAACTCCTTACTATTAATGAAATAATAGAATGGACAAAGAATAAAACAAACAGAGAATATCGTTTTGAAGCCTCCGAAACAAAATACGGCAAATCATTTACTGAACTTACATATTTATATGAATATATATGGTATGGCGATTTTGCTATTAAGCGTAATAAGTTTGACAAAGCACACGCAGGCTTTAAAGAAACATTCAGAGAATTAGGGGCTTAGCCCGAACGTAAAAAATTAGAATTTGAATAAAAGTCAATTAAAATATTATTTTATACTTGGAGCTTTTCTAACAGCTTTAATATCGTGGGAATATCTAAAACCGAAGGAAACAGAATGGACTGTTACTTTGGATAGGAAGGATAAAATTCCTTACGGTACTTTCGTGTTTTATAATATGTTAGAAGATATTTTTCCGGAGAAAGATATAGAAAAAAATAAAAAAACTCTTTTTGAATATAATCGAATGAACTCTCCGGAAAATAAAAATTTTATTTTTGTAACAAAAAAATTTAATGCAGATAAACTCGAAATAGAAACGATGTTTAAAATGCTCAAAGCGGGGAATAATTTTTTTATTTCGGCATTTGAATTTTCAAAAACTTTTGCGGACACCCTTGATATAGCACTTTACAATAATCTTTTTTTCGGAGAAGATACGGTGAGTATTAACTTTACTAATCCTTGTATATCAAATGATTCTGCTTATATTATGAATAAAGGTTTTGAAAAAAATCATTTTTCTTATTTTAAAGAAGACAGTATTATCGTTCTTGGAAAAAGAGACGAAAAATTTGTTAATTTTATAAAAAAAGATATAGGAAAAGGCACATTGTTTATACATTGCCAACCGATGATTTTTACTAATTATCATATACTTAAGGATAACAATTCGGAATATGTAAGTAAAGTTTTGTCGCATTTACCTGTGAAAGATGTTGTTTGGGAAGATTACGGAAAATTTGAAAATGAGAATCAAAATTCGCCTTTACGGTATATTTTTGCAAATTCCGGACTTTATGCGGCTTATCTTTTATTGATTTCAACACTTTTGGCGTATGCAATTTTTACGGCAAAACGCAAACAAAGAGTTATACCGATAATCGAACCCTTAAAAAACACCACTGTTGAATTTGTCGATACGGTTGGAAGACTGTATTTACACGGGAAAAATCATAAAGATATAGCTTTGAAAAAATATAGTTATTTTCTTGATTTTCTTAGAGTTAAGTATTATATAAGTATTCAAAATTTCGGTGAACAGGAAATAAAAAAAATATCTGAAAAAACAGGAGGGTCGGAAGAAATTTTAAATAAAATATTCAAAACGGCAAAAAACATTCAAAAAGCATCAAAAATAAGCGATAAACAATTACTGAATTTCAGTAACGATATAGAAAATTTTTATAAAGAAGCAAATTAAGGTCTTCGACCTCTTTTTAAAGGGTTAAAATATGCACTTTACAATTTCATAATTTTCAAAATTTAATAAAAATATGGAACAAGTTTTTGAAAACAGAATAAATCTTGAAGGATTAAAGGAAACCGCCGACAAATTGCGTGCGGAAATAGGAAAAGTAGTAATCGGGCAGGTCGAAATGATAAATCAAATACTGGTTGCCATACTTACCGGCGGTCATGTTTTGATAGAGGGCGTACCCGGTGTTGCTAAAACTCTCACCGCAAAATTGACAGCAAAAGCAATTTCTGCCGATTTTTCAAGAATACAGTTCACTCCGGATTTAATGCCCTCCGATGTAATAGGCACAACGATTTACAACATGAAAACATCTGAATTTGAATACAAAAAAGGACCTATATTTGCCAATATTATACTTATTGATGAAATAAATCGTTCACCGGCAAAAACGCAAGCCGCACTTTTTGAAGCAATGGAAGAACGGCAGGTAACCGTGGACGGGAAAACTTATTTTCTTGAAGAACCTTTTGTCGTATTTGCAACTCAAAATCCTGTGGAGCAGGAGGGTACGTATCGTTTGCCGGAAGCTCAATTAGACAGATTTTTGTTCAAAATAGTTGTAGATTATCCGACTTTAGAAGAAGAAATTACAATTTTGGATAATAATCATGAAAGAAAAGGCGGAAAAGAAATTGATGCAGTTGAGGCTTTTCTTACAAAACAACAAATAATTGATTACAGAGAAAAAGTTAAAAATATTCATATTGATGAAAATCTAAGAAAATACATTGCTCAAATCATCGGAAAAACCAGAAATAATAATTCATTGTTTCTTGGAGCATCGCCAAGGGCTTCAATTTCTATAATGACTGCAAGTAAAGCACTTGCGGCAATAAACGGCAGAGATTTCGTAAAACCGGAAGATATAAAAACAACAGCTTTCCCCGTTTTAAGACACCGTTTAATACTTTCACCGGAAAAAGAAATGGAAGGAATTACAACCGAACAAGTTATCAAACAAATTATTAATAGTGTGGAAGTTCCGAGGTAAAGAATCTTAAAAGTTGTTTATTTTACTTTTTATCAATAATATAATTAAAATAAGCATTAAAATTTTTCATACTTTTAAAAATATTGCTTGCAAGTTGAATAAAATTCGGACTTAAAACTTGCTCGAAACTGACTTTGTGTGCAACAGCATGATGTTTAAGTCGCAGAAGTTCAATATCTTTAAAATCTTTCGGAAAACCACGAGGTGCGGTTTTAAGTTTCTCTCCGTAAAAATCGGTAAAATATTTTTTGAAATTTTTGTCGTTTATTATTTCTTTATAAGGAGCGGAATTTTTAAAAATATCGGTACGAACTTTCTTTAGAATATCCGGAGCCGGAGCATAAAGTCCCCCGCCGACAAACGAGTTATCTTCTTGTACATGAAGATAGTAACCTGTATATTTGCTTTTTCTTCCACCGGCAGCAATGTATGCTCCGAAATGGTCTTTGTACGGTCGTTTATCTTTTGAAAAACGCACGTCTCTGTAAATACGGAAGGTACATTCTTTGGCTGAAACGACATCAATTTTCGGGTCAAATTCCCTGATTTTAGAAATAAGAATATCTATAATAAGTTCAAATTCTTCTTTGGCTTTGTTGTAGAAATCTTTATTTTCCGCAAACCATTCACGATTATTGTTTTTGTTGAGTTCTTGTATAAAATTTATTACTGTTTTCATGTTTTGATTTTAATTGTAAGTACCTATTTTGTGTTGAGTCGGGGTGCGACTCCAAGTTGCACCCCGACTATGGTTTATTTTAATTTTAATTCAACAATGTAATTTTGAAGAGAAATAAGCAACCAAATTTTTGCCCATTTTACTTCTTTATCTTTATTTAAAAAGTTGTGCCATAGTTCTTTAACTTTATTTTCTGTAAAGATACCGTTTTTTGACAGTTCGACGATTTTTTTTTCGGCAAAATCGTAAAGTTCATTTTTCAACCAATTTTCCCAAGGAAGCAAAAAGCCCATTTTAGGACGATTAACTATATTATCAGGCAGAAAGCCAACGGAATCGGTCAATAATTGTTTAGCAGAGTGCGGAAATTTAATATTGTCCGGAATTGAAAGTACATAATTAACAAGTTCCCTGTCGAGAAACGGAACTCTAACTTCCAGACTGCTTGCCATGCTCATTTGGTCGGTATCCCGAAGTAATATATTTTGCATATAAGTATTTATTTCCGACAAGGAAACAGCGGTGAGTAAGTATTTTTTTTTCGGTTTGAATTCACCGGTAATTTCTTTTACTTTATTTTTATTAATTAAATCATTATTAATTAGTTCGGCAATTTTTTCTTCCGAAAAAACTTGTCTTGATACAGAATAAATATCCGGTAAATTAAGATTTTTTATGCTTAATATATCTTTTATTTTTTTTGTGGAAGTAGATTTATGCAATTTGTAAATCGTATTTCCTGCAAGTTTCCGGATAGAGCGGGGGAGAGCAAAAACAGCTTTGTTTCCGTACAATTTATGTATTCTTTTAAATATGTCGTAACCGGCAAAAAGCTCATCGCCGCCAAGTCCGGAAAGAGCCATTGTAATACCTGCTTGCTTTGTAACTTTTGATACGATATAAGAATTTATACCGTCTGCACTCGGGTGGTCGAATGCTTTTATTGCTTCCGGTATGATATTAAGAAAATCTTTCGGACTAAGTTTAATTTCAGTATGTTCGGTATTAAATTGTTTGGCAATTTGGCGAGCATATTTTGCTTCGCTGAATTTTTCTTCATTAAAAGTTACCGAAAAAGTATTTACTTTTCTGTTTGAAATTTGACTCATCAAACCAACAATTATACTCGAATCTATACCGCCTGAAAGAAACGCCCCGAACGGCACATCGGACATCATTCTTTTTTCTGTGGAAGCGTATAAAAGTTTAGAAATATTTTTTTTGACAGTTTCTTTATCGTCGGTAAACGGTAAAGTTTCCTGATTGTTTAAATTGCAATATTCACCGAGTTTCAACTTGCCTTTTTCAATAAAGATAAACTTACCGGGCATAAGCATTTTAATATCTTTCACCATAGTTTCCGGCGCATGAACGGTTTGATAACGCAAATAATCGGAAATTGCGTTTTTATTCAGTTTCCTTTCAACAAGTTCGCTGTTTAAAATCGCTCTTATTTCGGAAGAAAATATAAAATAATTTTCATCAATATAATAATATAAAGGCTTTATTCCAAGCGGGTCTCGTGTTAAAAACAGACTTTCATTTATATTATCCCAAACGGCAAAAGCAAACATTCCGTCAAGTTTTTCCGGAGTTTTTTCTTTTTTTTCGATATAAGTTGCAAGTAATACTTCGCTGTCCGTACCGGTTTTGAAATTGTAATTTTCAAGTTCGTTTTTCAGTTGTTTGTAATTATAAAGTTCACCGTTATATACCATTGTATAACGTCCTGAATTATCCGTCATCGGCTGTTTACCTGCATCTGAAAGGTCGATAATCGAGAGCCTGCGATGTCCGAGAGCAATATTTTTATTAATAAAAATATCACCGCTGTCGGGTCCTCTGTGAATCATACCGGCATTCATTTTCAGGATTGAATTTTTATCCGGTTTTATATTTTTATTGAGGCATAAGATACCGTTAATTCCGCACATTTTTTTCGGTAATTAGTCAAGGCTTCGCTTTAAGCGAAACTTTGACTTGTTTCTATTTGATAATTGTCATAAGTGTTTTCACCCATTTTTCGGGGGTGATTTGTTCTGAAAGTTTTCTGCTTGATTTCGCCATTTTTATAAGTTCTTTGTCTTCTTTTTCGGATATTTTAATCATCAGATTTTTAAGGGCTTCTGTATCATCGTATTTATAAGAATATCCGTTTTTTCCTTCTTGTAAAAAAGTACTTGCCGCACCGATTTTATCGGAACAAATAATAGGGTATCCTGCTGTAACATATTCATGTACAACAACTCCCCACGGTTCAAATTTACTTGGCAGAATAAAAATCCCTGTATTTTTAATTACATTTTCAATTTCTTCCGGTTGCAGAAAACCAAGATGTTTAATTTTCGGGTGAATTATTTTTTTATCGAACAGTTCTCCGGTTCCTATACATATAAGTTCTTGATTACTATCATATTCTTCATGAAATTTAATAAATGCTTCCCACAAATTAAATATTCCTTTTTGTTCGATATATCTTCCTGTAAAGAGAAAGTTTTTTGGAAATAATTTTTCTTTTTCGGGGAAACTTTCTTCAAAATATTTATTGTAAAGTTTGTAATCGGCGGAATAAAAACCGGTTTTTATTTTATCTTGTTTAAAACCAAGTCGTTTGGCATATTTTTTTTGTTTTTCGCCGGGTACCCATGCGTGCGAAAAGTGTTTTTTTATAAAATTTCGTCCTATTGTTGTTGAAATTCTTTGTTTTATGCTTGCAGTCCACTGATTATCGAGACATAAAACTACCGGTATTTGTTTTCGATAAATTTTTGCAATTTTTGTGTATTCTTTGTCTATCCAGCCGCTTGTAAGTAAAATATTCGGATTTATTTGTTTTATTTTTTCGGATAAATTGTCTTCCGAAAATGAATTTCTGTTGTAGAAAGTAACATTTTCAAGTTTTCGGAATTTAAAAGGGGCTTCTTTATTCACCGACCACCGGACAATATGAATATTAACATTTTCTTTTGATAATTCCTCTATGCAAGCCAAAAAATACTCTGCAATTTCCGTATATAGAAATATGATGTTTTTTTTCATATAGTTTATAATTTTCCTGAGATAAATCTTTTGTTTGAAAGCAAAGATACGAGAATTACCAACATTATGGTAAACGGATTTAAAGATGCTGCCAGCCAAGATTCTATATTGATACCGAAAGCAAC
This sequence comes from Bacteroidales bacterium, assembly GCA_029934265.1. Taxonomy (GTDB): domain Bacteria; phylum Bacteroidota; class Bacteroidia; order Bacteroidales; family JAADGE01; genus JAOZMN01. The sequence goes on along the minus strand of JAOZMN010000037.1, from coordinate 6,259 downwards.
AGCGACGGCTACAGGAAGAGCAAAGTGTGATAATTTGCCGGCTTTTATAAAATTTACAGCCCAGCCGTAAATGTATGCAAGCAGTCCGAATATTCCTGTGTCTAACCACATTGTAAGCAGGGTATTGTGAGCTTTGCCTTGATGTCCCATTTTGTGTAGCATTTCTTTGTTCAGACTGAAAACATCATTGGTATAATTAAATCCACCTCCGTAGTACATTTTTTTTTGTATTTGCTCCCATGTAAATTCAAATGCGATAAGTCGTCCGGAACCCGTTTTTAGTGTTTTTAATCTCATATATTCTTCCAGACCGAAAGCTTTTACTATAACGTCTATGTTTTGGATAATACCGACATATACTACAAATCCGATTAGTCCTATAAGTAGAATTAAGCCTTTATTTTTCCCTTTTATAAGAGCATTTACAAATGTAAAGATAATAATTACGGTAAGCGAGCCACGAGATGAACACAATAAAAGCGAGGCAAATATTAAAAAATAAATAAGTATTTTATTTTTTTTTGAAAATAATTTCGGATAATAATATTTTATTGCGGTGAATATGAAATAGTATAAAAAAAGATATACACCCAATCCGTTAGGGTTGCCGAATAAACCTTTGTATCTTCCGCTCATGTGTACATATCCGGGAGAAACAACTTTCAGGATAAGTCCCAAAGTCAGCATTGTTGCCCCGAAATAAACTAAGCTGAGCAAAAAGCGTTTTTTGTGATTCCTTAATAGATATGAAACGTAATTTGAAGTGATAAATAATATCAGAAAATATGAAAGTGTTTTTTGTATTGATACAAACATATGTAAACTAAAAGGAATACAAAGCGTTGCAATAGCGAAGAAAATTAAGAATGGTTTGTAAAGTTTGTTTACCGGACTGAATAATTTAGAGTGGTAAAAAAAAGGAATTGCATATAATATAACATAAACCGGCTTTACAATTCTTGCAAATCCGAAGCTTTGATAGTTATCTGAAAGTGAAAGTATAAACAATAATCCGAAAAACAATTCTAATATCATTGCTTCGTTAATAAAAAAAATAACGATAACAGGTACGGCAATTATAGCCGCCGGACTTGCAACGATACCCAGTGCCATCCATATAAAAAGAATAATAAAAAGTTGTTTGTTATTTTGTAGATATTGTATCAATTTCGAGTAGAATTTTATTTATTTGATTTTGATATACAGGCTGTCTTTTTTGAGCAAAATATTTTATTTTTTCGATATTGTTTAACCAAGTTTTATATGAAATCGGCGACCTCCACCTGTTTATTTGTTCTATCATAAATGGCGATAATTGTTTTGTAAAATAGTCTGTTTTGTTTAAAATATTTTCGGTAGAAAGATTATTTTTTACAAGAAAATTGTATTTTTCAATAAATTTTTCTTTAAAAATATTGTTTTCAATTAATTTAAAAAATATTTTTCCGACAGTTACAGGTCTAACCCTTTCAAATAAGTTAATCTGAACTCTTCCGTTTCTGCTGTGTCCTGAAAGCGAAGCATCTAAGTCTTTTATGTAGAAACACCATTTACCTCTCTTGCCGACCTTGTAAATTATACAATTTGTTACCCAGTCGTGATTTCCTGTATAGCTTTCGATTATAAAATAATCTATGAATTTATCTATGTCTAAAATTTGTTCTATGTATATGTAGTTTTTTTGTTTTTTGATGTCATTTTCTGAAATATATTTAACTAATTCTATAAAAGAACTGTCTGAATTGTTTTTAAGTGAAATGCCGTAATTTATTTCGTTTACACTGATGTTTTTTTCTTTTTCGTTGTATAATAATGCGAGATTTTTTGGAGACATATATTCTCTAAGATTGTATATTCCCCAGTACTCTCCATTAATCAGGACAATTACGGGTGATGATTTTTGCATAAGCAAATCGGTACCGGATAGTAACGAATTAGCAAGAGCATCTCTGAATAATGTAAGTTTGGCATCACTTCCCCATGCTCTCAGTAAAAGTTCTTTATATAATAATGTGTCGTTTCCGGAGTTTAAAAGTTTTGAAAACTCTTTGGAATCTTCTTTTTTTTCAAACATTAACTTTAGTGATTTTTGACTGAAAGTACGTGAAAAACCTCCGTAAATACGAGTTTTTGCTTTTATTGAGGAAAAATTTTCGGAAGGAGTAAAAATTTCAAAAGATATTTTTCTGTGCCAATCCTTTCCTTTGTTTGTATAGTTTGCCGGAAGTCTGTACGGAAATTTTCGCAGGTATTCAAGATTTATATTTTTCCTTGTAAATCTGTCCTTGTCTTCGTAGCTTTTTCCCATAACCATTATGCCTTTCTTGTTTCCAAAAAAGTCATTTTCTTTACAAACAATTGAAATTATCGGGATTCTTAAGTTTTTGCAATAATTAGGATTGTTTAATATTGTTTTTGTTACGGTTTCGCTAAATCCTTTTTTTTTTACATAAATTCGGACTTTTAAAATCGTTGCTTTTGTAATATCATTGTTAAGAGGCGGGAGCCAGTCTTTTGACGTTGAAATATTTGCAAATTTAACTTTTTTATTTACAGGTATTTTTACCGGAGAGTTGTATCTTTTGGAAAATAAATTCGGAGTTGAGCAATCTAAGGTGTAATATATTTCAGCTTCGGGAATACCTGCACTTATTTTTACTGTATTTATGGAATTTACGGAATCGAAATTCACAGAAATTTTAGGAAGCGGGTTTTCTTTATTTTTCTTTTGGGATTTTCTTTCTATTAGTGTCGTTTTGTTTGCTTGATAGCCGGATAGTAATACTGATGCAGATAGAATAATAATGATAAGACTACTTGAAAAAAATATTTTTTTTCGAGATATGGTTTTATTTTTTCGGCTTATCAACATTTAGGTATATTGAAACAATATTTTAACAATGATATATTGCTGAATATTAAGTTCTTTTATTGTGTTAAATAAAGTAAATATTTAATTTATCATATAATGTACTCCTGACAGATATTTTGAATTTTTTGTGAGTTTAAACGGTAATTTTGAGCTTATATTTTGAGCTTTATTTTCATGTTCTTTGTCATATTTAAGCTCGAGAATAATTTTACCGTAATCCGGTTGTTTTTTCATCAAACTTATCTTATTAAAACTCAAAAAATAATATGATAATTCCGTATCGACTGTTATTCTGAAATTTCCGTCATGTGAGCGATAATATTTTCTTTTGTATCGGTTTAACAGTATAGGCTTCAAGCTTTTTAATTTCAAACTTACATCTTTACTGATTTTTTTTTCATTGAAAAAATCAGGTGAAATTTCTTCTAAATTAAAGTTTTCTAAATCGTATATTTTTTTTGTTCCGAGTAAGCCTCTTTTTATTTTAAATTCCAATTTTGGTTTGTTTATATCGGTGATATTTTTGCCGTACCAACGTATTCTTGTTTTCTCTCTATCTTCTTCTCCGGAAACGTTTTCGTGATATGCAGAAAAATTTAAGCTGTCGAAATAAATATTATTTATATGCCTTGCTTGATATATCGGACGAAAAAAAGCATGGTGTGATTTTATGTGTTCTTCAATTTCATACTCGGAATAATCCGTAATCATAAATTTTCTTTCGTATCTGAACATCTATATTGATTGATTATTTTTGATTGTAGATTTATGATTTTGTCCTGTCGAAAACCTTAAAAATCGTTACTTGTATCTATATATGAAATATTTATATTAGGATTTAATTCTTTAAGTTTATTTTTCGATTTTTCCAACTCATCGTAGTTTTTGAACGAAATAAGAAACGAAACTTCTGTATTATTGCCGGTTTCGTCTATCCGTTTCAGCCTTAGAGAAGAAGAATATTCTTTAAGAATATCTACAATTTTATTTGTGTCGATATTTCCTTCATTATTAGCGATAGATATGATTAAATTTTGGTTGTCTGTTTTTTTATTAAGCAGATTGTTAAACCAAATTATCAGTGAAATTACCATAAATCCGAAAACAGTAAGTACACTAAACCCGGCACCGACACCAAGTCCCAGAGCGATAGAAAGAAACAGATATGACAACTCTTCCGGCTCTTTTATTGCCGACCGAAAACGCACAATGGACAACGCTCCTACAAGTCCCAGTGAAAGTGCCAACGATGATTTAACGAAAGTTATTATAAACATGGTTGTTACGGAAAGTAAAACAAAGTTTCGAGCAAAACTTTTGCGATTTGAATGTGTATTTCCGAAGCGGATAAATAAAATACCGAGAATATAAGCAAGTATTGCCGTTAATATCAAATTCAGTAAAAAATTCGGAATATTCGAGGGCTGAAACCCCGATAAATTATCAATTATGAATGCTTTTATGTAGTTTTTAATTTCCGTCATTTTTTATTTCTGTAAATAAATTAAAATGTTTTTCTGCTATTTTGTCCCAAGTGAAATTGTTTTTGAGTTTCAAAAAAGAAGCTTTTTGCATTTTTAATTTTTCTTCCGTTTGCAAATTTATAAAATTAATTAAAGATTTCTTTAAAACTTCAGGATTGTTTTTTTCTATCAGAAAACCGTTCTCGGAATTTACGAGTTCTGCCGTTGCTCCGACATCGGAAACTATTATCGGCAGACCGTAGGACATTGCTTCGAGAACCACTGTGGGCATACCTTCAAAAAGTGTAGGAAGAACGAAAACATCAGCTTCTTTATAGAAATTTATTAATTGCTCATCGCTTATAAAACCTTCAAAACTAATATTTTTTGCTTTGTATTTCTCTTTAAGTTCAGTATAAAGAGGACCTTTACCCGCAAGTATGTATTTTATTTTATTGTAGCCTTCTTTGTTTAAATCTTGTGCAACTTGAAGAAGTAAATCTATACCTTTATTACTTTCAAATCGTCCAACAAAGAAAACTTTTACTGTACCGAAAGCTGCATTTTGTCTTTTAAAATTCGGAATATTTGTACCGTTTGGCAAGGTAATGATTCTTGTATTTTTGTTTTTGATATTTTTTTGAAGAATTTTTGTAAGTCCTCCGCCAAGTGAAACTACATAATCGGAATTATTAAAAATTTTATTAAAAATGACTTTAAAAGGAATACCGTATAATTTATCTTTTTTGCTTATAGCTTGATAAGGCTCTAATCCATGCGGATTTATAATTATATTTTTAAGTTTTTTAATTTTGTACCATACTGATAAACCTTGCGAATATATTATGTGTTCCGGCATTTTTTCGAGATGTTTATATATCCTTTCGGAATATTTGTAACATTCTTTCAAATAGGTTTTATCTTTGTCGATAGGCTCGATAAGAATTTCATTAATATCACTGTATTTTGAAAATAATTCTTTATCGTGTGGGTGAAAAACTGTAATGTCTATGTCAAATTTGGAAAGTTCCTCAATCAGCAATCGTGAATGCCTTTGCATTCCTCCGACCGCTTCGGGGAAAATTCCGTCCGTACAAAATGCTAATTTTATCATCCTCTCTTCATTTATTATTCGGCATTAATTATTTGCTACCCACTGAATATTAGTATCTTCAATATATTTTATAACTTCATCTTTCCCCATTTTTGTTTCGGCGGAAGTAATAAAATTTACGGGGAGTTCTTCCCAAGTTTTAAGAAGTTCATTTTTATAATCTGTAATATTTTTTTTTAGTACGGTTTTTGAGAGTTTGTCGGCTTTGGTAAAAAGTATTCCGAAAGGTATTTGGTTGTAACCAAGTTGTTTAATAAATTCCAAATCTATTTTTTGCGGTTTGTGTCTCGAATCTATAAGAACAAAAACAGCCATAAGATTTTCTCTGTTGAGCAGATATTCTCTGATAAATCCTTTCCATACGTTTCTGTCTTGTTTTGAGACTTTTGCGTATCCGTATCCCGGCAAATCGACCATATACCACTCATCGTTTATCAAAAAATGATTTATAAGTTGAGTTTTTCCCGGTCTGCCGGAAGTTTTGGCAAGTTTTGAATTTCCGGTAAGCATATTTATCAACGATGACTTTCCAACATTAGAGCGTCCTATAAAAGCATATTCAGGCTTGTCCGGTGGCGGGCATTTTGTAATATCGGTATTGCTGATTATAAATTTTGCTGTTTTTATCATACTGTAATTATTTCATTTGTATGTAATTAAAAATAAGTTAATTACATGCATTACTTTTTGTGGAGAAGTATAAAATCCCTCCATGAGGGTTCCATCAAACAATTATGCAGTTTAGGCAATAGAGTTAAAAAATTGATGACGTATAAAAGTGGTGACTTTTAGTAAAATAGCTCAAAATTT
>JAOZMN010000299.1 GCA_029934265.1 Bacteroidales bacterium | reverse complement strand
AAATTTGGTAAAACTCTTATAATTAAATACTTATAAAAAAGTACCGAACTATTGTTATATAATAATGACTTTAAAATTTAAAAAAATGGAACAAGTAAAAAAAATATTAGAACAAGCCGATGCGATAATGATAAATAGTGGTGCGGGAATGGGAGTTGATTCCGGCTTGCCTGATTTTAGAGGTACAAGCGGTTTTTGGAAAGCATACCCGGCAGTTTCCGAATTGGGAATTTCATTTTCGCAAATGGCGAATCCCGTATGGTTTGAAAAAGACCCCGAATTGGCTTGGGCTTTTTACGGACATCGTTTAAATTTATATCGTCAAACTGTTCCGCATAAAGGGTTTAAGCAATTATTGGAGTTCGGAGAACAAAAAAAATTAGGATACTTTTGTTTTACTTCAAATGTGGATGGACAATTTCAAAAAGCCGGATATGATGACGACAAAATAGAAGAAGTACACGGTTCGATACTTCATTTTCAATGTTCTGTTCCTTGTTCGTATGATATTTGGGACGTTTCGGATATGGAGATTAATGTAGATATGCAGAAATTTAAAGCAGAAGAACCTTTACCTGTTTGTCCGAAATGCGGAGCAATTGCTCGTCCTAATATTTTGATGTTCGGCGATTATTCGTGGCTCTCTCAAAGAGCAGAAAATCAATCAGTAAGGTTTTATAATTGGCTGGAAAAAATTGAAAACGAGAATGCAAAACTTGTAATTATTGAAATTGGTGCTGGTAAAGCTGTACCTACGGTAAGGCACAAATCCGAAGCCATAGCCGGTCGGTTGAATGCAACTTTAATTCGCATAAATCCTCGTGATTATGATGTGCCGAAGGGCAAACATTTCGGCATTGCAAAAGGTGCTGTTCAGGGTATAGAGCTAATTTTAAGTAACTTGTGAGTTTTTGGGACAATTTAATTTATTTACAAAAATGAAACTTAATATCACAAAAAATGAAACAATAATAAAAACCGGAATATAACCTATCCAACTAATCAAAAAACCTGCAATTATTGGAAATATGGTATTTAGAATGCTTCCGGCACCTGTAATTCCTGTATATAAAGCTCTGTTCTCATTTGTGGAAATTTCCAATAAAACTCCATTGTTGCTGATTCTGTAAATTGCAATAAAAATTCCGGAAAATATAAATAAAAACTGATATAAAAACTTGAAATGACCAAGGAATAAAGCAGTTACCGGCAATAATGCACCAATAATCAAACTTATTTTCAAAAGTAATTTATAATCTACTTTTTGAGAGATTTTATAAAAAATACCACTTGCTATAATCATTCCTATCGTTCTTAATAACAAGAAATTACCTATCATTTCATAAGTTAGTCCGAATTTTTGTTTTGCAAAGATTATAAGAAAGGGCAAAACACTTATTCCAAGTCCGAGACTGTTGATTATCAGCAAATAATTCATAAGATTTGAATTGTTTTTGATTTCGGACGGTATCAAACGGAAAAATTCAAAAATGTTTTTTCGGTATGTTGTTTTGACATAATTTTCTCTGATATTCCAAAAACTGAACGATGAAATTAACAGCAATGTTCCTGCCAATAAAAAAAGTAGGGCATAGTTGTTTGGATATTCAAAACGTTTAAGTAAATCTCTGACAATCAGTGCAGAAGCAAAAATAAAAATACTGTTTATTATTTGTTTTAACGAAAAAAAATGTTTCCTGCTTTCTTTTTTTACGGACTTTCCGAGAATATCCGTGTATGAAATTCCGGCATACGAACCACTTAGGGCGAAAATAGAAATTAGTACGAAAATTAAGGTAATTATTATATTATCGGAAAGTTGTGCTGATTCATAAAAAAGCAAAGCCAACAGAATTAAAGAAATTACTCTTATATTTATACCTATAAGTAAATATTTTTTCTTAAATTTCTTTTTAGAAAGGTTTGAAGCGAATATTAATTGAAAAATTCTTGTTCCGCCAAGCATTATTGCGGTTAAGAAGCCCAAATGAACAGGTGTAGCTCCGGCTTTTATTAACATTGACGGAATTATTGTATCAATATCCATAAAATTAGAAGCGACTGCCAGAAAAACGGCGTGCCAAAGAAAATTACGGAAATTTATTTTAGACCTCTTCGCTGAAATTTGCATTTGTTTCTTTTTTTAATGAGTTCAGTCTAAAAAGTAGATTTTCTCGAAATCAGACCCTTAGGGTTTTAAGTAATAAACTATAAATCAAATATTTAGATTTGTTAAATTTTGTTAAATCAAACCCTAAGGGTCTTTTTATACCGAACTCTTTAATCCTATATATAAACCGGTTCCGTATCCGGATTGAATTTTATGTACATTTATAAACCTTGTTTTTAATTCATTACAGAAATTTTGTTTAAAATTCTTATAATCACTTTTTTCCATAAATTCAAGAAAACGTATAAAAATAGGTGTCTTTCCGATGAAATCATTTATTACTATATATTTTTTGGATATACGTTCCATTTCGGATAATATTTTATTTCGTCTATCTTCTTTAACTCCGTGCAGAACAAAGGAAGCAGTTACAATATCGAAAGAATTATCTTTTATATTTTCAAGATTTTCCGCATCACCATACTCAAAAGTCATCTTAGGGTGATTTGTTTTGTTTTTGAGTAACATTTTTCGAGAAAAATCAACTCCGTGTGCACTTTCTGCTCCGGATTTCAGTAAAGCTCCTCCCCAAGCTCCCGTTCCTGTTCCTATGTCAATAACAGATTTTTCGTTTAAAATAATTTCTTCTTGCAAAAGCTCAACGGTTTTTAAGAAACCTTTTTCAATGGTCTTATCAAGTTTATGATATAAGGGTGCAATAAAATTAAATATAAATTTTGCCCTTTTATTCGGGTCTTTTGAAAAGTAGTGAAGTATGGACATTTATTTTTTAATGATACAGTAATTTAATTTATAGTTAAGAATTTTGCAAAACGACAAAATTTTTCTTTTTTACATTAATTAGTTCACCTATTGCATCGCATTTAACCATTAGAAGAAAAAATATTTTTTTATTTCCGTTATGTAGTAATCCTTCGAGATTTCCCATGCCTTTTGAAATAATTACATCTGCTTTGTTGTAAATTTCGAGAAATTCTTTGGATACATCGGCAAGCAAAGTGGAAGGAGCATCATCGCCGTTTGAAATTACTTTTGCAACTTCGTGCATTTTTACCAATTCTGCATCTTCAATTGTGGCATCGTTTATTACAGGGTTTCCTCGAACTGCAAAATATAAATTTTTGTGATTAATTGTTCGTATAAAAAGTTTATCGAGAACTATCTCACCGGCATTATCTCCAAGATAAAGAACAGTTTTTGCTTTTTCGATTTCGGTTTTTAATTTTTCGGAATCATTAATTGCAAAATCGGATTCAAGAACATAATTTATTGTTCCGCTGATGTCGGCTCCCGGACTTCCGATGCTGTCCATAATATTACCGGCGATTGCCAATCGCATTGCCGTTTCAAATTTATTTTCGGATTTTCGAATAATTTCTTCAAAATAATCAACTTTTGACAATACGAATTTATTATTTCGTTCTTTGGCTTTTTTGTACGGGTCGGGATTGTTTAAAACCTTTCGTATGGAGGCATTTGTTACTTTTGCAACTTCCGGTGCGGTAACTTCTTTTTCGATACTCGAAAGATATGATAAAAATTCACGAATTGCATCGTTTTTTTTATCTTCCGGAACTTTATTTTCATTTAACAATTTTTCAAAAGAAGTTAAATGACAAAAATAACATTTGTTATTCATAAATTTATGATTTTAAGATAGTTTGTTCGGGAATTTCTCCGCCGGAAAAATGTTTGTCTATCCAACCGGATTTTACGTTTTCTCTGTAATCGAAATGTTTTACATAAGGTTTTATGTCTATCAGCGGTGTTTTATCAAAAATATCAACTTCCGTAAAGTATAACTTATTTGCTTCAATTTTTTTAATTTTCACTATCGAAAAACCTATATGATTGGGTCTGTACGGACTTCGTATTGCAAAAATACCGTGT
>JAOZMN010000642.1 GCA_029934265.1 Bacteroidales bacterium | reverse complement strand
GCTACCGGCGTACCCAAAAATGTACAAGCAATTATCGGCACTGTTCAGTCATTCCCGAGTGTTACCGACTTGGCAAAAGACGGATACAAGAAACTTTTGCCGGAAATTAAAGGTCAGGCACGCATAACAGTATATGGCGAAAAAGAAGTTGATAAAAAATGTGCAAAAATACCCCAAAAAGAATTTTGGATACAGTCGGCAATGAATTACGGTAAAAATGGTGGCGGCTGTTTCGATATAGGAGGAACTCCAACCGTAGGAAAAAATGGTATGAACGTAAAATGTTGGGACATAGGTGCAGGAATTGACCGTAAATATAAGTTTGTACCGTCCGTAAAATATCCCGGTTATTACGAAATTCATTCCGGAATGAACGGATTTACACTCGATAATCAAGGAGGAGAAAACAGTCTTCGTAAAAATGGCACCAATATACATTTGTGGAAAAGAATCGGCGGAAAAAGTCAGCTTTTTACCATAAAACATCTCGGAAACGGAAAAATTAAGATTTATAATTATGCCGGTTATTGTCTTCATCTCGATAACAGGAAAAATACCAACGGAACATCTGTCAAAATTTGGGAAGACCAAGACGGAGCATGGACGGAATGGTATCTGCTCGACCCTGTTACGAAAGTTCCGTTTGTACCTACGCAAACAATTTCTTACAAAGCAAAAGAAAAATATTTAGTGTTGGATAAAAGAAACGGTTATGTAAATGAAAAAATTACCGTAAATAACAACGGTGGTTCGGAAAAAATTTCAGTAAGGATATTGAGAGAAAACAGTCCCGAATCGAAAGGGAAATTATTAATCGAGGCACAATACGAAATTACTGATTATACGGACGTTATAAAATATAATCGTACTACGGAAAAAGTAAACACACAAGATTTTTGGACAGGCTATAAAGTAAATTACGGATACGCTATCATGTTTGATGACCAAGTGAAAGATTATTACAAAAAAATATCCAAAGCTACATACTACGGACAAAGACCAACAACAGAATACATAAAACCGGAAGATTTTGAAGCCAAAAATCGTCTTATGCGATATGATTTCTTAGTCAAACAAAGTAAAAATAATTGAGTTCGGTATAAAAAGACCCT
>JAOZMN010000298.1 GCA_029934265.1 Bacteroidales bacterium | reverse complement strand
TATTATTTTTTGTGGTAAACTGGACCTGCCATTCACACAAATTCCAGTAGAACCTCTTTTTATGAAAAGAATAAATTGAAATATTATCATGTTCCATACTCATATCCAATATTGAAACTAAACAAAAAAATATGATTTCATTAAAACTTAAAAATGCGTATAACAAAATACCTCGCACAAATAAAGAAAAAATAAAGATACGAAATAAACTTGTAACTAAATGCGGAATTTCAACTTCAATATTTTATAATTGGTTGCGTGGTGCTACTGAAATACCGGAGCTGGCAAAACCTGTTATTTCAGAAGTTATGAAAATTCCGATGTCAGAATTATTTCCCGAATAAATTAAAATATCTAAGATAAATTAATCATTAAAAACAATCAAAATGGAACAAAAAATTATTATTGATTTTCCTGAAACTAAGGAAATAATAGAAAGATTAGACGCTATAATGGAGAATCGAGAGTTGAAAAGTTTCGATTATATTAGTTCAAAACGTTTAGCCAAGAGACTTGATATGTCAGAGCAGACCTTAAAAAGCGAACATGAGAACGGCAAGTATAAAAAACATATTTTTGGAAGGAAAATATTTTACCGTCTATCGGAAGTCAAAAAAGGATTTAAAATAATAACCGCTCCTAACTGCAATTAGGAACGGTTAAAAATGTTTATTAGAATAAATATAAAACAAAGATATGAATAATATTGAAACTATAAAAAATATTGATATAAAAAGAATTATATCAAAAGAAACCGGACTTGAGTTTGATAAATATGATAAACTTATAAAATGTCCTTTTTGTGAGAGTGGCACTGGTAAAAATGGGACTTCAGCCTTTAGCGTAAAAGCCAGTAAAAATATTTTTAAGTGTTTTGCTTGCGATAAAAAAGGAAATCCTATTGAGTTTGTCAGATATTACAAAGAATTATCAAGTAGTAGAGCCGTAAAATACATCTTAGATAATTACACAAACGTACCAAAATACGAAGCTCTGCCAGAGATGAAAACGGATTTGTCAAAAACAATTTATGCAATAAGTCAAAACCCTATAAGACTTGCTACGGAATATTTGCAAAGTAGAAACATAGACATAAAAATGTTACCTGTAAGTTCTTATCATTATGACAAGTTATCAAACAGTGTTGTCTTCATTGATACCGAGAATAAACTAATCAATAAAAGAATTATCAAACCGGAACAGGGTAAACCGAAAGTAAAACAAGCAAAAGGAAGTATTTTAACCAATGCTTTGTACGACAAAACATATATTCCGAAAAAAGATACTGTTTTTTTGGTCGAAGGTGTTATTAATTCTTTGTCCTTGTATCCTTTATCAAGTTTAGCAATTTTCAGTACAAATAATAAATTTACGAATAAGAAAAAATTGAATAAATATCTTAACGGCAAAAAAGTTGTACTGGCTTTTGACAATGATGCAAAAAAAGATAGTGAAATCAATCCCGGGAAAGACTGCACAAACTATTATAAAGACTTTATTTTAAATAATATAGAAGTCGAAACATTAAGTGTTTTACAAGTTCCAAATAATATTGATATTAACGATTTACTCCAACAAAAAAAACTCGAAGGCTTTATAAAAGATACCGATAATTTCGATTATGTAAAAAATGATATTCTTAATAAGCCTTTGAGAAATAACCTGACAAGTAGTAAATTTATAAACAAACATCGTTTTTTTATTCAAGATAGTTGTTATTATATTCAAAAATTCATTAACGGACAAAAAATTGAAGATGATATTTCAGATTGTGTATTTGAATTTCTTTACAGAATAAACAATGAGGACGGTAGCCGATTAATGAAAGTACAACAAATAATTGATAACAACCGAAAAATTGAAATGTTTGAAATATCAAGCGATGACTTAACAAAGGAAAAACTTAAAAGAATACTATATTCAAAAGGCTTCAGTTACTATGGAACGCAACCGAACTTAGACCGTATTTTAAAATACAATATCCAGCGTGAAAAAGAAGCCGAAATAATTGAAACTTACGGTTGGCAATTTGAAAGTAAAATGTTTGTCCTTTCAAATTGTAGCATCAGTACTAAAAATGAAATACTTTATCCGAACTCTATCGGAATGGTCGAAAATGATAATAAAGTATATTATGTTCCGGCATCATCGCCAGCAAACAAAGTGAAATTAAAAGAACTATGTGCGACTTTCAAATATCAAACAAGTAATATAGACTTTAAAGAATTTGCAAACTTATTTTATAATTCCAATAAAGAAACCGGTAGCATTGGAATTTTGTTTTATATAATTTCACTTTTTCGAGATACAATTTTCAAACACCTTGATTTTTTTCCTTATTTGTACCTTTACGGTCCGGCAGGTGGTGGCAAGTCTCATTATGCAGAAACTCTAACCGGTCTGTTTGGCAATATTTCAAAAGGTCATGTTTTAAAGAATACCACACAGCCAAGTTTATCGAGAGTTGCAAGTCAGATACGAAATGTAATCACCTACTACAAAGAATACAAAAAAGATGCACCGGATTTTGTTGATGAATATTTTAAAGCAGGTTATGATGGAGTTAGTCGCACCATAGCAAAAGGAGCTGGTAAAGAAACAAGTACTTTTAATATCGAAGGTTCCGGACTAATAGACAGTAATTTTTTACCGACAAATGATTTAGCGGTTTATGATAGAATGATAATTTTAGATTTTGAAAAAAACGAATTTTCAAAACAGGAAACTAAGGCTTTTGAACAGTTAAGACCGTATAAGGAAAAAGGTTTGGTACAGATTACAAAAGAATTATTACAGTTTAGGGCATTATTTGATGATAATTTCAAAGATGTATATTACACAGTATTAGATGATATAAAATACAAAAAAGGACTTAAAGGCAAAATAAAAAGGGAACGTATGATTAAGCATATTGCTTTGATTTTGACACCATTCCATATTTTACAAAACGAATTAGAATTTCCTTTTGATTTACAAACACTTGAAGAGGTTTTATTCAATCATGCTTATACACAACTTGAAAAACTACATCAATTTAAGGCAACAAATATATTTTGGCAAGCCTTAGCAATCTATAAAAGTGAAAGCAAAGTAAAAGAATTTAGGCATCAAGGCGATAAAGATACTGCACACTATAAAATAAAAAGAACCGGTAATGCCGGTAGTATATTTTTACGAACTACTAAAATGCCATTTTTGTTGAGTCTATATGCAAAACATTGCAAGGCTATCGGAATAGAAAATAAACATATTGAAAGCTCTACGGAACTTAAAACTTCATTAACTTCAAAAGGATATTTACCATATCAAGCCAATACCAAAATTAATAAGGACGGCAAAAAAAGACAAGGTAAAAATGTTTATAATTTTGGATATTGTTTTGAATACAGTTTTACAATTAATGAAGAAACTAAAGAAATGATAATTGATAATCAAGAAATCGACCTTTAAAATGACAATTTTGGGTCTTTTTTTTTTGAATTGAATAAAAAGGAATTTTAATAAATTGATTTTTGAGTGTTAATAGTGTTAATAATGTTAATCTTTACTTTTATTTTGCTGTTTATCATGTATTTAGAAATTAACACTTCATTCACACTATTACCACTTTTAATAATTTTCAATAAGTGGTATGAAATGAGTGTTAATATTATTACATTACATTAACTCCTGTGTTAATATTTAAATAATTAACAATCAAATAGTTAAGTCGCACGGATAACACTATTAACACTATTAACACTCATTTAAGGGGGCTATCTGTATCAGCTTAAGAAAATACAGAAAAAACAACACATACTAAAACTTGACTTTTTATATTTGTATCTTGATAGAACAATATTGAGGTGAAGGTAAGTAAAATCAAGCATTTAGAAAATTTCAAACTGTACCCTGTACTGTCCCCTTTTTTAAAACAAAAAACCTGCATCTAATTAAGATACAGGGCTTTATGTTAATTTAAAAGTGATCCAGCCAGGATTCGAACCTGGGACCCACAGCTTAGAAGGCTGTTGCTCTATCCAGCTGAGCTACTGGACCA
>JAOZMN010000297.1 GCA_029934265.1 Bacteroidales bacterium | reverse complement strand
AGATTTATTAAATTTTGTTAAATCAAACCCTAAGGGTCTTTTTATACCAAATTCAATAATTATTAACAATAAAAACACAAAAGCTATGAACACAAAAAAAGTATTAAGTATTGTATTGATTGCCTTTATCGGCGGAATTAGTGCATTAAGTGCGAATTGGTTGTTTTCAAAGCATACCGTAAATATTGAAAATGACAATAATGAAAATGCCGATTTATTCCGATTGACAAATCAAATTGTAAAAACCGGAGAACTTACGGATTTTACAATAGCCGCCGAAAATTCCGTAAATGCCGTAGTACACGTTAAAACAAAATACGGAAGACAAGCCGGAACTGCTACCATTTACGATTTCTTTTTCGGAAATCCTTACGGCGGACAACAAATGCCGGAAAGAGAAGCGTCCGGTTCAGGGGTAATAATTGAAAAAGAAGGCTTTATCGTTACGAACAATCATGTTATCGAAAATGCAAGCAAAATAGAAGTTGTACTCAACGATAACAGAACTTACGATGCCAAGCTGATAGGAAGAGACCCCTCTACCGATATTGCTTTGCTCAAAATCGACGAAGAAAACTTGCCGACTATTCCATTCGGAAATTCAGAAATTCTGAAAATAGGAGAGTGGGTGCTTGCCGTAGGAAATCCGTTTAACCTCACTTCCACCGTAACGGCAGGAATTGTAAGTGCAAAAGCAAGAAACTTAAATATGTCGGGCAAAAAATTTGCAATAGAATCTTTTATACAAACAGATGCAGCGGTAAATCCCGGAAACAGCGGAGGAGCATTGGTAAACACAAAAGGTGAATTAATCGGAATTAATACAGCAATCGCGTCTCGCACAGGTTCTTATTCAGGATATTCATTTGCAGTGCCGAGTTCTATTGTACAAAAAGTAGTTTCGGATTTAAAAGAATTCGGTACCGTTCAGCGTGCTTTGCTCGGTGTAACTATCAGTAATATAAATTCAGAATTGGCTGAAACTCTCGATTTAGATAAAATAGAAGGTGTTTATGTCGATAACATTAACGAAGGAGGAGCCGCAAAAGAAGCAGGAATCGAAGCAAAAGATATTATTCTTAAAATTAATGAAAAAGTTGTAAATAAAGTTTCCGAACTTCAAGAACAAATCAGTAAATATCGTCCCGGCGATGAAATAAAAGTTACAATAAAACGAGCTAACACTCTAAAACATATAGAGGTAACACTCAAAAACAGTCTCGGAACAACAAGTTTTGTAAACAAAGAAGTAATTGAAGTACTCGGAGCATCTTTTTCTGAAATTTCAAAAAAAGAAAAAAGCAATTTAAGAATAACACACGGTATGAAAGTTACGGAAATCGGAGCCGGAAAACTGCTGAATGCCGGTATAGAAGAAGGTTTTATTATTACCTACATGAACCGAAAAGCAGTTACCGATTTTGAAACTTTGCAAAAAATAATCAACCAAACAAAAGGCGGTGTCTATCTCGAAGGAATTTATCCGGACGGTACTACAGGGTATTATGCCTTCGGATTGAGATAAGTCCTATTTCTTGAAATTTTTAAAATATCCGGATAAAAAAACATTTTTATTCGGATATTTTTTATAATTTGCCACAAAAACAAGGTTATTCAGAAAATTCAGAATCAATATGCAAGATACCATACTTTTAATAAACGACACTTTTAATAAAAACAATTCCATTGTAAATATTTTATTGTCTTACGGATATAATTTAGACTTTACCAAATGCGGAAACGAAACATTCGGATACATTAAAGAAAAATTACCCGACCTTATTCTACTCGATACTTCACAAGCGAATAAAAACAGATATAAAATTTGTAAAAAAATAAAAAACAACAGTAAAACTAAGGATATTCCGGTAATATATTTATCCGAAACAACAGATACGGAAAGTATCGTTTACGCATTTCAAACCGGTGCTGTAGATTATATTACAAAACCGGTTATTGAAGCGGAATTAATAGCAAGAATAAAAACTCATATTCAATTCAAAAAAAATAAAGAAGCATTAGAAAAAGAATTAAAAATAAAAACCGAAAACGAAAAGAAGCTTATTACCGCATTAGATAAGGATAAAAGTTATAAAGAATTATTAGATGCCAACAATGATATAATTTTCATAACAGATAAACTCGGCAAACAAATATATTTTAATAAAAGTCTTGAAATTTTATTAGGATATAAAAAAGAAGAACTGATAAATAAATCATTTACTAAATTTGTACCTTTAAATCAACTTACTTTATATCTTTCAAAATTGAAAGAGGTGTTTTTGACAAAAAAAGTTTCCACATTTGAAACCACTATTCATAAAAAAGACGGAACTTTAATGCCTGTTGAATTATCCGGTAAAGCAATAAAATATTTCGGACAAACAGTAGCAATAGGCACAATCAGAGATATTTCGGAGCGAAAAAAAAGAGAAAAAGAACTAATTGTAAGCGAGCAAAATTACAGAAATTTATTTGAGAAAAATCCCGTACCGCTTTGGGACGAAGACCTTTCGGAAATAAAAAAAAGCTTAGACGAACTCAAAAAAAAAGATGTAAAAAATTTGAAGGAGTATTTTGACCAAAATCCCGATTTTGTTACAGATTGTGCAAAAAAAATACGTGTTGTAAATGTAAATAAAGCCTGTGTAAAACTATTTAAGTACAAATCAAAAAAAGAATTAATACAAAATTTTACTAAAAATTTCAATAAGAAATCCACTGAAATATTTAAAAAAGAATTATTGGCAATAGCACAAGGACAGACAGAATTTACCGGTGAAACAGAAACTCTTGATGCTACCGGTAAACTTATTCATCTTACAGTAAACTACAACAGTTCCGATGATTTTAAAAAAGTAATTTTTACAACCGTTGATATAACAAAGAAAAAAGAGAATGAACAAAAAATCTTGAGAGTAACAAAAGAGCTTTCTGCATCTCAAAAAATAGCAAAACTCGGAAGTTGGGAACTGAACTTAAAAACAAAAGTTATAACATTAAGCCCGGAATTTCAAATACTGATGAATGAAAAACCGGAAATAAAATCAGCAAATTTATATTCAGAATATCCGATAGGTAATATTCCGGAAAAAAGTATTACTCTTTTTAGAAAACGTATAAAATATGCCGTTGAAAATATAGATAATCCTAATTACAACGATTGTTTTGAATATGAAGCAATAGTAAAGGGTGAATTAAAATATTTTGAAGTAACAATTGCCTTTAAATCAGAAGGAATAATACACGGAGTAACACAAGATATAACACAATATAAAAAATCGAAACAAGAAATTCAGAAACTTTCTTCAGCTATAGAGCAAAGTGCAAATGCAGTGCTAATAACTGATATTGACGGTAATATCGAATATATAAATCCTAAATTTACTGAATTAACGGGTTATACCAAAGAAGAAGCAATAGGTATAAATCCTCGAGTATTGAAAACAAATTTTCATCCTGTAGAATATTATAAAAATATGTGGGATACCATTCTATCGGGAAAAATTTGGAAAGGAGAATTTTACAATAAAGCTAAAAACGGAAACTTTTTTTGGGAAAGCGTTACAATCACTCCATTAAAAGACGAATACGGAAAAATAAACAAATTCCTTGCAATGAAAGAAGATATTACTACAAGAAAAAAAAATGAAGCTGAATTAAAAGAATACAGAAAAAATTTAAACAAAGTTGTTGAGAAAATTATTAGAGAACGAACTGCACAAATAAAAATAACAGAAGATAAATTTAAAAATATATTCGAGTCAAGTAACGACGGAATCTTTATTACAGACATGAATGGCAATATATTGGAATTTAATAATGTAGTATCACGCAGATTAGAAATGCCATATAATAAATTATTAAAATCTAATCTTATAAAATTTTACAAAAACAGTTTTAAAATAAAAAATTATTTCAATAGAATAATTAAGCATAAAACTGCTGTCGAAACTTTTGACTATTTGCATATAAACGGTAAAAAAATTCACGTAGAGCTTAACGGAAAATTAATAATTCATAATAATAAAGAATTCCGGGTTGATTCAAGCAAAAATGGAGTTGTAG
>JAOZMN010000296.1 GCA_029934265.1 Bacteroidales bacterium | reverse complement strand
TAAACCTTTTACGTCTGCTTCATCGGTTTTAAATACGGTCTCCAATTCTTTCCCTGTTTCGACATCTAAAATTACTGCTTTAAGTTTATCATCGGTCAGATTTGAAAGTGCATAAATATTTTTATTGTCGAAAGTAAAAAACAGCGGTCTGATTTCGTCTTTAAAATTAGTTTCGGTTATTTTTTTGAAATCCGTTTTTTCGTCCGGACGGTATAAAATGCTTGTATTTACGCCGTCTGTGGAAACTGCTATTCTCACTTTGCCGGCGTGGTCGGTGTACCATTCGGTAATTGTACCGGTATTTTCGGCAAGTAAAGTCAGTTCGCCGGTTTCGATATTCAATCTGTACGGGTCGAACAAACGAGAATCTCTTTTATTTAATCCGACTATTATTTCAGTTTCAATGTCATCGAGATTATCAATAATATTTGTACGTACATTTTCGTATTCGGTAAGGCATTTCATATTTGAACCGTCAATGTTTACGCCGTAAAGTCTGTAATTTTCGTCTCCTCCGGTATCTTTCAAGAAAATCAATCTTCCGGAATTTGCCCATTGATATTTTTTCAAATTTCTGTCCGTTTGCTTGGTTATTTGAATTACGGAATCTTTACCGACTTCTTGAACAAAAATATT
Source organism: Bacteroidales bacterium (assembly GCA_029934265.1). Lineage (GTDB taxonomy): Bacteria > Bacteroidota > Bacteroidia > Bacteroidales > JAADGE01 > JAOZMN01. The sequence continues at coordinate 3,437 of JAOZMN010000296.1, read as the reverse complement.
CATAATCCCCTCATAAGGAGCAAGGTATGAATAGTATTTCCCGTCCGGCGATATTTTAAAATCGCTTTTTTCCGGATTCTTAAAAAAATCTTCCATAGGAATTACTTTTACGGTTTGTGTTTTTTCTTCTTCTTTTTTTGTTTCATTACACGAAAAAAATACCGTTACCGTAAACAGCATTACAAAAAACCAACTTAATCTGTTTAAATTCATATTAATTAACTTTTTTTATAAATATATTTAACCTCTCTATTCTTATATTTTGAAGTATCCAAAGGAATTGAATATCTGTTTTGTTTAACTTTCAGACCGCAATCCGGACAAAATAAATCTATTTCCGTAACACGCTCACCGCAAGCCGGACAATTATTTACGTCTTTGAGCCATTCTTTTTGTTTGCGGTCAAGTTCTTCGTCTTGTTCAAATTCGTTTTTGTTTCCGTAAATTTTCTCTATATTATTTTTAATATACGAATTTATAAAAATTATATTAATTCCATAAAAAATAACTGCAAATATACCGGAAAAAATTAGAAATGTACTAACATTAAAATAAGAAAATAATGCTATGAAAATAACCAATACCGAGGTTATCTGAAGAAGTTTATCGAGAAAAAACTCGTATTCGACTGAAATTACGTTGTTTTTTTCCGATATTTCTAATTTTAAGTCGTATTCAAACCCGACAAGTGATTGTTTTGTTTTGAATTTTATCTTATTTTTTTCCGAGTGATAATCAGTAATTCCTTTATCGGAAAAAATTTTATGTAATATTTCTTTTATCAATTCCTTTCCGAAATTAACTCTTCCGACTTCCGGTTTCTTAATATCTGTTTTTTTTTTTATTGAATAAGGAAATGGCATTTTTTAAAATTAAAAAAAAGGTCAAAGACCTTAATTAAGAACTTTCAATTTTCAAGCTCTTCACGTATTAAAATATAAAACAAACCCTGCTTTGTAATAATATTACTTCCTGCAAAAGGCTGTTTTATGACATAGAAAACTTTACGCTTAGGAAGTTTTACCATATATCTTAAATTTGTTTTCGTGCTGTCTGTTTCAATAACTTTACCTATAAAATCCAAAATTTCGATATAAGCCTTGAAAACTTCTCTGTCTTTGGAAACAAAACCGTATGTAATACATCTGTCGGTTTCCAAATCTATTTCGTAAGTATAATACGGATAAAGTTTTGCTCCTTTGCATTTTATCATTACTTTTTCAAAATGCAAAGTATCAGCCGCAACAAGATATTCAGGGTCGTTCGAATACAAATTTGTAATATATTCTTGCGATTTTCCTATAAAATTATGTCCGGTAAAATTATACTGGGCAAAACCGGACGAAACCGAAAAAAATACGATAAACAACAATATGTGCCTCACTTTTTAATTTTATGATTAATTTTTCTCCAAAGTTAATTAGTTTTGCCGAAAATATATTATTTTTTCTAATATTGTACAAATTACATAAAAAAAATCTTAAAATGACCTTAAAATTAAATAAATTCATTAAATTTTCATCTTATTTACTCTTTTTATTTTTTATTTTTTCTGTAAATTCTTGTTCAGAAAACAATAAAAATATTTATCCTGCCGCAATCGGAAAACAAGGTAATTTATTATTGGTAATGAGTAATAATGCGTGGAAAAAAGCACCGGGTAAAGTTCTTCGAAAATTACTTGCAAAAGATGTTATTTGTCTTCCGCAATCGGAACCGGAATTTCGTATTTCTCAAATGCCGGCTTCGGCTTTTTCGGATATGTTCAAAAGAACAAGAAATATTTTTATTGCAAAAATATCATCAAAAATTAAAAAATCATCTTTTGTTATTTTTAAAAATAAATGGTCGGCTCCGCAAATTGTTGTTTCAATTCAGGCAAATAATTATGACGATTTCGTTAAAATTTTTAATGAAAACTCCACAAAAATATTTTCTGTATTTATAAATGCCGAAAAAGAAAGAATTATAAAATCGTACAGCAAACAAATAAATCCGACTACTGCAAAAATACTTAAAGAAAAATTTAATATTTCGATTTCAATTCCCAAACGTTTTGAACTATACGACCAAAAAGAAAATTTTTGTTGGCTGCGATACGAAACACAAGAACTTAGTCAGGCAATACTTATTTGGGATTATCCGTACAAAGACACAAGTGAACTGAAAGCTAAGCAACTAATAGCAATGCGAGATTCAATTACAAAAATGAGGATTCCCGGTCCTTTGGATAATTCATATATGACTACCGAAAAAAAAGCAACTTTTGATTACAATAATTTCATGTTCAAAAATCGTTACAATGTAATAATGAAAGGTTTATGGAAACTTGAGAATGCTTTTATGGGAGGTCCTTATGTGAGTATCACCACTATCGACGAAAAAAGAAACAGAATAATTACCGTTGATGGTTTTGTATATGCGGGAAAGAAAGATAAACGTAACTATATCAGACAATTAGAAGCAATTTTATATACGCTTGATATTAAGAATTAAAATTTCCCCACGCTTTTTCGGCTTGTAACTCTAACATTTTTAAGCCATTAGAAATTTTTGCTCCTTTTTGTTTCGATTTTCGTAAAAAAACGGTTTCTTCCGGATTATAAATTAAATCAAAACAAGTATGTTCTTTATTTATAAATTCATAAGGTATTTTCGGAAATTTATCCGTTTCCGGTAACATTCCGAGCGGTGTAGCATTTATTATCAGTAAATTTTCTTTAATAATTTCTTTGGTTAATCCACTATAAGACAAGATATTAGTTGCTTTTGAAGAACTTGATACAAATTTATAAGTTATATCGAGTTTTTGAAGTGAATATTCTACAGCTTTTGCAGCTCCGCCTGTACCGAGTATTAATCCGGTTTTTATTTTGCTTGTTAATAAAAGTTTTAATGATTCCGTAAAACCGAAAACATCTGTATTGTAACCGATTAATACAGGTGTTTTATTTGTTCGGTCTATTTTAATACAATTTACTGCTCCTACTTTTTCTGCTGAAATATCAAGTTTATCCAAGTAAGGTATTACTTGCTTTTTGTAAGGTGAAGTTACGCTCAAGCCCAATAAATTTGAATGTTTTTCAATTATTTCGGGAAGAGATTTTATATTTTCAATAGGAAAGTTTTTATAATCGGCATCAATTTTCTCTTCTTTAAATTTTTTTGTAAAATATTTATAAGAAAAAGAATGCTCCAAAGGAAAACCTATCAGTCCGTAAAGTTCCATAAAATAATAACTTTTTCAGACCTCCGTCTGTTTTAATATTTCTATTCACCATACACTTGATACATAACTACTTATATTTAAGTTTCGTATCCGGAATATTCACTACTTTTAATATCATGAGTTCAGTCTAAAAAGTATATTTTTTCAAAATCGGACCCTTAGGGTTTTAAGTAACAGATTGCAAATCAAATATTTAGATTTATTAAAC
>JAOZMN010000641.1 GCA_029934265.1 Bacteroidales bacterium | reverse complement strand
TCTTTTACGATGTTTTGTGTCGAACGATAATTTTGTTCCAGTTTATAAAGTTTATAATCTTTATAATCTTTTTTGAAATTTAAAATGTTTTCAATTTTTGCTCCTCTGAAAGAGTAAATACTCTGAGCATCATCACCGACAACACAAACATTATGATGTTTTTCGGCAAGTTTTTTTACTATCAAATATTGAGAGTAATTTGTATCCTGATATTCATCGACAAGTAAATAATTGTATTTGTTTTGATATTTTTCGAGTACTTCGGGGTGATCTCTAAAAAGTATGTTTGTCATCAGTAATAAATCGTCGAAATCCATTGCTCCGGAAGCAAAACATCTTTGTGCATAAGTTTTATAAACTCTGTACATTTCAGGCATTCGGGACTGGTCATCGTTTATTCTTGCCTGTCGGTTACTTTCATAAGCAGAGGCTGTTACCAGATTGTTTTTTGCGTTTGAAATCCGACTGTAAACTTTATTCGGTTTATAAACTTGGTCGTCTAATTTAAGGTCTTTTATTATTTTTTTCAGAATACTTTTTGTATCAACGCTGTCGTAAATAGTAAAATTAGAAGGGTAGCCTAATAATTTTGCTTCAGAACGCAATATTTTCGAGAAAATCGAATGAAAAGTTCCCATCCAAAGTTGCTTTGCTTTTTCTGCTCCGATTATTAAAGCGATACGTTCTTTCATTTCTTTTGCCGCTTTGTTGGTAAAAGTCAGCGAAAGAATTTTGTAAGGTTTTACACCTTTGTTTAAAAGATGTACTATTCTGTAAGTCAGCACTCTTGTTTTTCCGGAACCTGCTCCTGCAATTACAAGTGCAGGTCCGTCCGTATTTTCTACGGCAATTCTTTGTGCTTTATTGAGTTGTTTTAAGTAATCGTTCACGTTTTTCAAGTTTTGTAGTGTTTCCGAAATGAAATTTATGTTCGTGCTTATTTCTTTTCTAATTGTTCTTGCAATTTTCGTATTAAAGCATCTCTGTCTTTGAGCTCTTGTTCTTTTTCTTTGAGTTTAGTTTCTTTATCTTCAATTACTTTTTCTTTATCTTCAATTACTTTTTCCTTATCTTCAATTACTTTTTTATTTTCGTCAATTATCGACATTAATTCTTTTTCGG
>JAOZMN010000295.1:3237-4084 GCA_029934265.1 Bacteroidales bacterium | reverse complement strand
TTATTTTGCTCGTTTTTGAACTATTTTTTACCTTTTTGTCATGTACTTAGAAAAAAACGTCAAAAAAATTATTCCAAAAAAAACTCCGAATTAACGGTAGTACTGTCTTTTGAAAGCATATCTACAACGGTAAGTGTAAAAGTATATCTACCCGGTTCATCACTTGTATTTGATGTATATCTGGCATTCGGTTTAGTAGCAACGTTATCTTCAAAATCAAGCAAACCATCTTCTCTGAGAATGTTTCGGTGTTCAACGATTTTTTCACCAATAGCGTTATAAACAGCCATGTGAAGTTCAATCTTATTTATACCTTTATTATTCTCCTTAAATTTGCCGACATTGGTTAAAACCAAATAAATATCATCTCCTCTTTTAAAAACAGCCGGGTCTATTCTTGAAATTCCGGCATCTGTTCTGCCGGCAAAATAATAACCCTCTACAGAAAGTCCCGAAATATAATTATCATCAATATCTTCTTTTTTTACGCTTTCCGGCACAGTTTCAGGACGTTGCATACAAGAACTTTGCGTAATTATTACGGATATTGCAAAAAAAGACAATCCTCGTAAAGTTTTTTTTATTTTATACATACCGTTTTATTTTTTATAAAGTGTGTACAAAAATAGCTTTTTTACAACTATATTCAAAATATAATCAATTTTATTTTACAAATTTCTATACAATTTTAATTTATTGATGCAGAAACTTGTACGATAATTTTTCAAGCTCGACAAAATTTTACCGCATTTTTTAGAGTTCATATTCATTTTTAATTTAAAATATACTATCTTTGAGGCACTGTTTTTAAACTAAAAATATTAAAAATGATAAATTCGATATTAGT
>JAOZMN010000295.1:0-3227 GCA_029934265.1 Bacteroidales bacterium | reverse complement strand
TAACGATTTGTATAAATTTACAATGCAAAATGCTGTAATAAAGCATTTCCCGAGAGCAAAAGTAAGATACAAATTCATAAACAGAGGAAATACGAATTTTCCTGAAAATTTTGCGTCCGAACTTCGCAAGATTGTTCAAGAAATGCAGAATTTAAAATTATCGGAAGAAGAAAAAACATTCCTTACTCAAAAATGCCCTTACTTTGACCCTGCTTATATTGATTTCCTATCCGGCTACCGATACGACCCCGGAGAATTGGGAATAATTCAAAAAAATAATGAAGTAGAAATTTCCATTGAAGGATATTGGTACAGAACTATTTTATGGGAAGTTCCGCTAATGGCAATTATTTCTGAATTGTATTTTAAACTTACAAACGCAAAACCGTTTAAAACAGAAGCCATTGAAGAAATTGTCAGAAAAAAAGCTTCAAGCTACAAGATGTTGGGCGTTAAAGTTGCCGATTTCGGTACACGAAGACGTTTTTCGCATGAAAATCACGATAGAGTTGTAAATAATTTGAAATCTTATGGAGGAAAATCTTTTGTCGGGACAAGCAATGTTTATTTTGCTTATAAATACGATGTGCCTGCAATCGGGACTCATGCTCACGAATGGTTTATGTTTCATGCTACAAAATACGGTTTCAAACAAGCAAATAAAATCGCACTCGAAAACTGGGTAAAAACATACAGAGGCGACTTAGGAATAGCTCTTTCTGACACTTTTACGACAGATGTATTTTTCAAAACATTCGATACAAAATTTGCAAAACTTTTCGACGGAGTTCGACACGATTCCGGTGATGCAGTTGAGTTTGCCGATAAAACAATTATTCACTACAATAAATTGAAAATTAATCCGCTCACTAAAACCATCGTTTTTTCCGACGGACTTAATCCTTCGGAAGTAGAGCGTATCAGTAAAGAGTGTCGGAATAAAGTTCAAATGTCTTTCGGTATCGGGACTAATTTTACTAACGATGTAGGTGTTAAGCCTTTAAATATGGTGATAAAAATTTCGGCGGCAAAACCGGAAGGACAAAAATGGATAGATGCCGTTAAACTTTCTGACGCTAAAGGTAAAAATACCGGTACTAAAAAAGCTGTAAATTTATGTAAAACCGTTTTTGAAATTAATGACTGAGCTCGGTATAAAAAGACCCTTAGGGTTTGATTTAATAAAATTTACCAAATCTAAATATTTGATTTGTAGTCTTTTAATTAAAACCCTAATGGTCTGATTGTGAAAAAATATACTTTTTAGACCGAACTCATGACTGATAAAAAAAACTTTAACAATCACGCTATTATACAAAAATGCTCGCAATAATAAAATATAATGCCGGAAATATTCAATCGGTTGCTTATGCCTTGAACCGGCTTGGAATAGAGCCTGTCATAACAGACAATCCGAAAGAATTGCAAAAAGCCGATAAAATTATTTTTCCCGGTGTCGGAGAAGCGTCAACCGCTATGGCTTATCTGCAAGAAACAGGTTTGGATAAATTAATTCCGAATTTAAAACAACCCGTACTGGGAATTTGTTTGGGAATGCAACTTATGTGCAGATATTCCGAAGAAAACAATACAAAATGTCTTGGAATTTTTGATGCGGAAGTAAAAAAATTTCCGAACACAAAAAAAGTACCGCATATCGGTTGGAATACGATTTTTGATTGTAAAACTCCTCTGTTTAAAGACATTCCGACAAATGAATATATGTATTTCGTACACAGTTATTATGTTCCGGAAACAGATTTTGCAATTTCAAAAACAGATTATATTTTTAAATATTCTTCGGCTTTGAATAAAGATAATTTCTATGGCACGCAATTTCACCCCGAAAAAAGCGGAGATGCCGGCGAAAAAATTATTAAAAATTTTATTGAAATGTAAAATTAATCAGAATTTTAAGTAGTTGTATAAAAACAAACGACATTTTTATTTCCATAATTGACTTATTATCAGGAGAAAACAAAATCATAAATCTACAATCAAAAATAATCAATTACTTACTTGGAGTGAAACCCTGACTGTCCAATTAAATACTTGCTCTCGGTTCGGGTGAAATTTCTTGTGTATCGAATTGCTTTCGCAAATATTTTTGATATGCAATTCCGGCTATCATTCCGGCATTGTCGGTAGTATATCCGAAGTCGGGAATATGTAATTTAAGTTTTTTTTGTTCCGAATAAACTTTTAATACGTCTCTTAATCCGGAATTTGCAGAAACACCGCCTGCAACAGCAATTTCTTTTATACCGGTTTGCTCTACGGCTTTATTTAATTTGTCCAATAAAATTTCGATAATTGTATATTGAAGCGATGCACAAATGTCATTTCTGTTTTCTTCTATAAAGCCCGTATTTATTTTAATATTATCTCTGATAAAATACATAAATGCCGTTTTCAAACCGCTGAAACTGAAATCTAAATTTTTAATTCTCGGTTTGGTAAATTTAAAAGCGTGCGGATTACCAAGTTTTGCGTACTTATCTATTAACGGACCTCCGGGATATTCTAAACCTATAACTTTTGCACATTTATCAAAAGCCTCGCCGGCAGCATCGTCTATTGTTTTCCCGATAACTTTCATATCGGAAAAATCAATAACTTCTACAATTTGTGTATGTCCGCCGGAAACAAGTAAAGTAAGAAAAGGAAATTCAGGCACTTTTTCGGTATTGCCTTTTTCTCTCAAAAAAAGAGCAGCAACATGACCTTGTAAATGATTTACGCCTATCAAAGGAATATCGTTTGCAAGTGCAAAGCCTTTAGCAAACGATGCTCCAACAAGTAAAGACCCCAATAATCCGGGACCTTGCGTAAAAGCAACAGCTGAAATTTGTGTTCGAGAAATTCCGGCTTCTTTCAAAGCCAAATCGACAACAGGAACAATATTTGCCTGATGCGCTCGAGAAGCAAGCTCCGGCACAACGCCTCCGTATTTTTTGTGAACTTCCTGATTTGCAGTTATATTAGACAGTAAAATGCCGTTATGCAAAACTGCCGCTGAAGTATCATCGCAAGAAGTTTCTATTCCGAGAATGTAAATATTGTTCATATTTTCTGTTTCAAACCTCCGTCTGTCTTAATATTTTCAGTAAAGACCGATGTAAAAAAAGTATTTTTCCGTAAGCAGACTCCAAATGCCTGAAGTAACTAATTAAAAATAAGATATTTAGACTTATCTATTTTGTTAAATTAAATCTCTATGGTCTTTT
>JAOZMN010000036.1:11571-14549 GCA_029934265.1 Bacteroidales bacterium | reverse complement strand
CTTTATATATAATTAGCACCGTGCTTTAGCTCGGTGTCTGTAAACAAAATAAAATATTTCGATTTATTAAACTTTGTTAAATCAAGCCCTAAGGGTCTTTTTATACCGAACTCAAATTACAGCCAACAGTTTAAAGTATTGCGGAAATAAGATTTATATCTCTGAAATCCATTCTGAATTTAGAAGCGATACGGCGGTTAGTAAGTACACCTTTATATATATAGATGCCGTTTCTTACCGGAGTATAATCTTTTAGGACTTGCAGTGTATTCTGTAGGTTGCTGATATTATTTATAATCGGTAACACTGTGTTGCTAAGTGCGATAGAACTTGTTCGTGAAGTTTTTGAGGCAATATTCGGAACGCAATAATGTATCACTCCGTATTTTGTATATGTCGGATTTGATAGATGTGTAGGTTCGGAAGTCTCTATATATGAACCGTTATCGGTGTTTAAATCAATAATTACTGCACCTTTTTTCATTCTTGCGACCATCATTTCGGAAATTATTTCCGACGTGTCGTCCGAAAAATTATCATTTGCTCCAATCAGTACATCGGCGGTTTTAATTTTATCTTCCAAAATAGTTTTATTTATCACGGAAGTATAAATATTTTTACCCAAATTTACTTTTAACCGTGAAAGTTTGGAAATAGAATTGTCAAAAATTTTAACTCTTGCACCAAGCCCGAGGGCGGTTCTCGCTGCGGACTCTCCGGCAGTTCCCGCTCCAAGTATCATAATTTCAGCGGGCGGTACTCCGGTTATTCCGCCAAGTAAAATTCCTTTCCCGTTTTCGTTGTTCGCAAGGTATTCCGATGCAGTGATTATTGCAAGAACTCCTGCAATTTCACTCATCGAATGTACAAAAGGATAAAAATTATCTTCTTCTTTTATAAGTTCTAATGCTATTGCGGTTATTTTTTTGGAAATTAAGGCTTTAATTTTTTTTTCGGTTTGCGTATTGAGGTGCAAAGCCGAAATTATTGTTTGGTCTTCTTTCAGCAGTTTAATATCCTCAAATCTGAAAGGCGATACTTTTAAAATAAGTTCCGATTTGTAAACTTCCTCTTTGGATACAATTTTCAAACCCGATGCTTTATAATCCTCGTCCAACCATGAACTTTTGAGTCCCAAGCCTGCCTCTCCGACAATTATATGTCCTTTTTCGCTAAGTTCCAATACTGCCTGCGGGCTGAGCATCACTCTGTTTTCATTTTTATTTGCATCTTTAGGAAGCCCAATGATTAATTTCCTGTTTGGTTTTTCTAATTCGAGCATTTGCTCTTGCGGCAAGCCAATTTCTTTGTAGGAAATTATATTTGATTCGTCTTGTATGTTTTGAATTTTAGAATCCATATATACTTTAAATTTTGAATTTGAGAATTTTGTTTGGGTTCAGTCTAAAAAGTAGATTTTTTCGAAATCAGACCCTTAGGTTTTTTAGTAACAATCTGTAAATTAAATATTTAGATTTGTCATATTTTGTTAAATCAAACCCTAAGGGTCTTTTTATACCGAACTCTTGTTTATTTCCGAATAATAATTGAAATTTGAAATTTGTTAATTGTTAATTGTTAATAGTCTCTCTCCTTCTTCTTTTTCGACAATAGTTATTTTTTTAAATTTTTCCGGTAATAATTCTCCTATGTTTTCAGCCCATTCGATAAAAATATAAGCATCTGTATCAAAATATTCTTCAATACCGATGTCCATTGCTTCTTCCGGCTCGTTGATTCTGTAAAAATCAAAATGAAATATCTGTTCTTTTTTATCGGTTTGATAAATATTTACTATCGAAAAAGTCGGACTGCTTACATTGTCCGACGAGCCGAGTTGTTTGCAAAGTTCTTTTATAAAAGTTGTTTTACCTACCCCCATTTCACCTGAAAAAGCAAAATGTTTTCCTTTATTCTCTTTCAGAAAAACACCGACGGCTTTTGGCAATTCTTCAAGATTGTTAATTATTATCATTTTAGTTTTATTTTAAAATTGGTTTTATTTTCTTCATTTGTCAAGTCGAATAAATTGCCTTCAAAACTAATACTTTTTTTATCCTTACTTAATTCGGCTTCTTTATTATTTATATTTTTTATTTCATTATCGAAAGAAAAAATAAGTTTATATTTATAATATTTATTCATTGCATCTGAATTTTCTCCGGAAAAAAGTGTGTCATTTTCCAATATCGGCTGGTTATAAATAAATTTTTTCTTTCCCTTGATCGTAAATTTTTGAATTTCTTTAGATTTTTTTTCTTCTTTGCCAGGCTCTTCGTTTAATGAAAGTAAATTAATAATATCTATTTTATTTGTTATTTTATTAAGCATATCTATATTATCAAAATCATACGAAAGTGTGATAATTGTATGATTTTCGTTCCATTCTAAATTTATATTCTTTGCACCTAAATTATCGAGTTCTTCTTCTATTCCGGCGAAAGTATTTGTTAAAGTGTCAAAACTGTTATCGGAATTTCCTGTTGTGTCAGATGATTTTATTAAATTTATCATCGATGATAAATCAATGTTTGTTTCCGTTGTACCGGAAAAATCATCGTTAAATTTGTATTCTTGCGTAATTGTACAACTTGATACAAAAAACAATATCATTGATGCAATAATTAATGTTATTTTTTTCATGTTTTTTATTTTGGTTAATTGATTGATTTTTAAAATTATTTTTTTCTTACATTAAACTGATTTATAATGAATTAAAAATAACGTGTGTGCGTATTTTTGAAATTTATTATTATTCTACGAAAGCATAATTTCAAGAATACGAATTGCCGCAAGAGTTATGGACGAACCCGGTCCGAAAATTCCGGCGACACCGGCATCATAAAGAAATTGATAATCTTGATGCGGAATTACACCGCCGCAAATTACCATAATATCTTCTCTTTCGTACTTTTTAAGTTCTGCAATTACTTGCGGGACAAGAGTGTTATGTCCGGCAGCCAAACTTGAAACTCCAG
>JAOZMN010000036.1:0-11561 GCA_029934265.1 Bacteroidales bacterium | reverse complement strand
CGTGAACATCGTTTTCAACTGCTTGTTTTGCCGCTTCGGCGGGGGTTTGAAACAAAGGTCCTATATCGACATCGAAACCAATATCAGCGTATCCGGTAGCTACTACTTTTGCACCTCTGTCGTGTCCGTCTTGTCCCATCTTTGCTATCATTATTCTTGGTCGCCTGCCGTCTTGTTCGGCGAATTTATCGGCAAGCTCTTGTGCTTTTTTGAAATTCATGTCATTTTTGGATTCTGCTGAATAAACTCCGGAAATTGAACGTATTACAGCCTTGTATCTACCTGCGACTTTTTCTATTGCGTCCGAAATTTCGCCTAAGCTTGCACGTTTTGTTGCCGCCTCTACCGAAAGTTCAAGTAAATTTCCTTTACCGGTTTTCATCGACTCCGTAATTGCTTCGAGAGCTTTTTGCACTTCTTCGTTGTTGCGTTCGGACTTAAGTTTTTTCAATCTTTCAATTTGCGATAAACGAACAGCGGTATTATCAACTTCGAGAATATCGAGAGGCTCTTCTTTTTCAAGACGGTATTTATTTACACCGACTATTGTTTCTTTACCGGAATCTATGCCGGCTTGTTTTCTTGCGGCGGCTTCTTCAATTCTCATTTTCGGAATACCTGTTTCTATGGCTTTTGCCATTCCTCCGAGTTCTTCTACTTCTTCAATTAATTTCCATGCTTTTTGAGCAATTTCATGTGTTAATTTTTCGACATAATACGAACCTGCCCAAGGGTCAACGGTTTTTGTAATTCCGGTTTCTTCTTGTATGAAAATTTGAGTATTTCGTGCAATTCGTGCCGAAAAATCGGTTGGCAAAGCTATCGCTTCATCAAGAGCATTTGTGTGCAAAGACTGTGTATGTCCGAGAGTTGCAGCCATTGCCTCTATACAAGTTCTGCTGATATTATTATATGGGTCTTGCTCGGTTAAACTCCAACCGGAAGTTTGGCAATGAGTTCTTAGAGCCATTGATTTTTCATTCTTTGGATTGAATTTTTTTACAATTTTAGCCCAAAGCATTCTTGCGGCACGCATTTTTGCAATTTCCATAAAATGGTTCATGCCTATTGCCCAAAAAAACGACAATCTCGGAGCGAAAGAATCAATATCCATACCTGCTTTTACTCCGGTTCGCAGATATTCCAAACCGTCGGCAAGGGTATATGCAAGTTCAATATCGGCGGTAGCTCCTGCCTCCTGCATATGATAGCCGGAAATACTTATCGAATTAAATTTGGGCATTTTTTTCGATGTATATTCAAAAATATCGGCAATAATTCTCATCGAAGGTTTCGGAGGGTAAATATATGTATTTCGTACCATAAATTCTTTCAGAATATCGTTCTGAATTGTTCCACTGAGTTGTTCGAGAGTTGCACCTTGTTCAAGTCCGGTTGCGATATAGAAAGCCAAAATCGGCAAAACCGCACCATTCATTGTCATAGAAACAGACATTTTATCGAGCGGAATTTGGTCGAAAAGAACTTTCATGTCCAAAATCGAATCTATTGCTACGCCTGCTTTTCCGACATCGCCTTCCACTCTGGGGTGGTCGGAATCGTAGCCTCTGTGCGTTGCCAAATCGAAAGCTACCGATAAACCTTTTTGTCCGGCAGCAAGGTTTCGTCTGTAAAAAGCGTTTGATTCTTCGGCAGTAGAAAAACCGGCATATTGCCTAATAGTCCAAGGTCGCATGACGTACATTGTGGAATAAGGTCCTCGCAAATAAGGTGGAGTTCCTGCGGCAAAATTCAAATGCTCCATTCCTGTAAGTACATCTTTTGTATAGAAACTTTTAAGTTCTATTTGTTCCGGAGTAGTGAAACCGGTAACTTTTTCCGATTTTTCGGAAGTTTTGTTTTTACTTTTTATGTTTACTGTTGAGAAGTCGGGTCGCATAATATTTAATACATTATTTTTTTACAAATATAAAAGAAAAAATTATTTTTTTGGGAAACTTTGGATAAAATATAATTTTATATCTTTGCACAAATTTTCAAATATACATATATGGGTAATTTCACAAAAGTAATTAAAAAATTCCCGAAAACATTTTGGGTTACCAACGTAATGGAACTTTTCGAGCGTTGGGCATGGTACGGACTTTTTGCCGTACTGGCTTTATATCTGACAAACTCGACGGACGAAGGAGCTTTAGGATTTTCACACGCCCAAAAAGGTTCAATGATGGGAACAGTAACTGCAATTTTATATTTCTTGCCCGTAATAACGGGTGCAATTGCCGACCGACTCGGATATAAAAAAGTGCTATTAGTTGCTTATATCATACTCTCTTCAGGATATTTGATGATGGGATATTTCAGTTCTTATTATTCGGTATATCTTGCTTTTTTATGGATTGCCGTTGGTGCTGCTCTTTTTAAACCTGTAATTTCTGCTACTATTGTTAAAACTACCAATAAAGAATCTGCCTCCATAGGTTTCGGATTGTTTTACATGATAGTAAATATAGGTGGTTTTGTGGGACCGGCTTTTGCCTCAAAATTACGATACGAATACGGATGGTATGTTGTATTTTTAATGTCGGCATCGGCAATAACCATAAACATGATATTAGTTTTACTATTTTATAAAGAACCGAACAGAGAAAAAATAAAAAATAATATTAATATTAGAAATACAATTAAAAAATCTGTTTTAAATATTGCAGAGGCTTTAAAAGATGTAAAATTACTTGTTTTTTTAATTATCATGGTCGGTTTTTGGACAATGTTCAATCAACTTTTTTATACTCTTCCGAATTTTATCGACCAATGGGTAAATACAAGCGTTCTGTATAATACTTTGTATGACATTTCGCCCGGTTTGGCTCAATTTATAGGAACTTCGGAAAAAACCATAGCCCCGGAAATGATGATAAATCTTGATGCCGGTTTAATTATTTTACTTCAAATAATAATTTCCACACTTGTAATGAAAATGCGTGCAGTAAACTCCATTATTTCAGGAATAATCGTTAATTCTTTGGGAATAGGATTAGCATTTGCCACTCAAAACGTAAGTTTTGTAATTTTCGGGATTATGATTTTTGCCATCGGTGAAATGGCAGGCTCGCCTAAATATTCCGAATATATCGGCAAACTTGCACCCAAAGGAAAGGAAGCATTATATATGGGAACGTCTTTTTTGCCGGTTGCCGTAGGAAATTTCATTACCGGTTTTCTGTCCGGAAATTTATACGGGACAATGTCCGACAAGACAACTTTATTGGAAAAAGAAATAGCCTTAAGAGGTCTCAACATTCCGAAAATAACTGAAAAATTTACGCAAAACGATTATTTCGCTTCAGCAATGAAACAATTAAACATGACTTCGCAAGAACTTACCGATATGCTTTGGAATAATTACAGTCCCGGAAATATTTGGTATATTTTTTCGGCAATCGGTATTGCGACAACAATAGCCCTATTTTTGTACGATAAATTTATGCTTAAGGGAATTTCAGAAGAATAATTTATAATATTATTTGCCTTGTTGATAAAATAGGAATTATCAATAAATAAAGTATAAATGGGCATGTTTCATAAGTGCAAATTTCTGCGTTATTTTGAAAGTTTTAAAATCCTCATTTACAGTCGGTAAACTCCGGTTTTAAAATTTCAAAATGCCTTAAACTTTACACTTCTGAAACATGCCTATAAATGTGTACTTTATTTATTGACAATTCCTTAATTTTTTTTACTTTTACAAGAAAATATATCAATTATGATAAATTACAATCGAAGAAAAACATATCAAGTTAAAGTCGGGAAGCTGATTATCGGTTCGGACAACAATATTGTAGTGCAATCCATGACAAACACTGATACTTTCGATATTTCGGCAACCGCAAAACAGGTAATTTCGATTACAAAAGCCGGAGCAGAACTTGTTCGCGTTACCGCACAAAATGTGAATGCGGCAAATAAATTATCTTTAATTAAAGAAAAATTAAGAGAGAATAAATATGAAATTCCGCTTGTCGCCGATATACATTTCAGTCCGAAAGCGGCAGAAATTTCCGCAGGGATTGTCGAAAAAGTAAGAGTAAATCCGGGTAATTATACCGATACCAAAAAAAATATCGGAATTGAATATTCCGACAAAAGTTATGCTTTGGAAGTCGATAAAATTAAACAAAAATTTGTACCGCTTATCATGATTTGCAAGAAGTACGGAACAGCCGTCCGGATAGGAGCAAATCACGGTTCTTTGTCGGATAGAATTATGAGCAGACACGGCGATACTCCTTTGGGAATGGTCAAATCAACTTTGGAATTTCTACGAATTTGTATAGATAATGATTTTAAAAATGTCGTAATTTCGATGAAAGCAAGTAATCCGCTTGTGATGATACAGGCTTGCCGACTTTTAATCGAAAAAATGGACAAAGAAAATATGATGTTTCCTTTGCATCTCGGAGTAACCGAAGCCGGCGAAGGGATTCCCGGACGAGTAAAATCCGTTGCAGGAATTGCGACTTTGCTTGCCGACGGTATCGGCGATACGATAAGAGTTTCGCTTACCGAAAGTCCGGAAGATGAAATACCTGTGGCAAAACGTATTATAGAAAATTTTAACGAAACAAAATTCAATAATTTTATTCCGATAATCGAGAATGTCGATTGTTCTTACAATCCATTCAATTACAAACGCAGAAAAACTCGCCAAGTAAGAAATATCGGTGGTGATAAAATCCCTGTAATTATTACCGACTTATCAAAAACCGACACCGATATAAATTTCGGCGACCTTATTCCCGATTACATTTTTTGCTCGGATAATGAAATTTCTTGTAAAATTCCAAAAGAAAGTTCTAAAATAATCCATACAAACAGCCGAGTAATCGAAGAAAGGCAGGGGGCTTTTCCATTTTTTCATCTATTTTCTTTTTTTGATAATGAAAATGTTTCCGATATTTTAAATTTTGTCGAAATAAAATACGATGATTTGCTTGATGTAGATTTCAATAAATTGAGAGTTCAAAAAAACCTTGTAATTGTTGCAAATATTAACGATAAAAATTCACCGATACTCGCCGGCAGATTATTTTTAGCCGTTCTCGAACAAAATAATATTGATTTTCCGGTAATTATAAAACTTGAATGTAATGATAATTTTAACAATACGCTTATAAAAGCAAGCGGTATTGCCGGCTCGCTGTTTATTGACGGTATGGGGGACGGAATTTGGCTTACAAATCAGGGTAAACCGGAAGAAACAAATAATTTATCTTTCGAGATTTTGCAGGCTTGCCGAGTGCGAGTTTCAAAAACGGAATATATTTCTTGTCCTTCTTGCGGACGTACTCTTTTTGATTTGCAAAAAGTAAGTGCCGAAATAAGAGAAAAAACTTCTCATTTGAAACATCTTAAAATAGGGATAATGGGCTGTATAGTAAACGGTCCGGGCGAAATGGCAGATGCAGATTACGGATACGTGGGAACAAGCAAAGGAAAAATTACTTTGTACAAAAAGCAAGAAATTATAAAGCAAAATATTCCACAAAAAAATGCAGTGCAAGAATTACTTAATCTGATAGAGAAATATGAGAATATCCCGCACTAAGCAAAGTTTGTACTAAAGTCTCTAAGCTTTTTAATTTGCTACACACTCATATAAAATCCTCTTAATTAAAAAATCACCAATAAATAAATGTCAATTTACTTTTGTAATAGACCTTATAAAACAGCATAAAAAACTCTGAAACAGAAAATAATTAAAAATAAAGCCTGCAATATTTTGTAATATTACAGGCTTTTATTTTTAATAGTGCGAAGACCTTATTTTTTCTGATACATACACAAATCTCCGTCGATATATTGTTCAATATTCATTTTTTGAAGTTCCTTAATTTCCATCAAAACATCTTTATCATTATCTACTTTTTTTGAAGAAATAATATAAAACCTCTTACTTTGAAATATATGACTTTCCAAATTTAATTCACGTTTAATCATTTCTTGATATTGCTATGTGCAATTATATCAAAAGTCATGTATAAATCTTTAAATCAGAAAAATACAATATGCCAAATATTAAAACAAACGGAGTCTGAAATTAAACTTTCCAAAAGATTTATTAGATTCCTTATATTTTTAATACCAACAAATCCACTCTTCTATTTTTCTTCTTTCCTTCATCTGTAGCATTTGTAGCAATCGGTTTAGATTCGCCATAACCTTTTGATGTAATTCGTTTTTCATCAACACCTTTACTTAACAAATATTCACGAACTACATCAGCTCTGGCAACAGATACTTTCAAATTTGCTTTATCGGAACCTACATTATCTGTATGTCCTGATATTTGAATTACCAATGTTTTTTCTGTTTTTAAAAGTTCTACAACTCTATCTAATTCAGGGAAAGACCATTCTTCCAAAGCTGTTTTGCCGGTTGCAAAAAACACATTTCGCAAAAGAATAACTGTTCCTTTTGTATATGGAGCAAGTAATAAATCATTTTCAAGCTCCTTATATTCTGTAATTCCGGTTAAGTCCACATTATCGCTAACTCCAAATAAACCTGACTTATCAGCCATAAAACTGTATTTTATACCGGCAGGCAGTATTATTTTAAATGAACCATCAACAGGATTTGGAACCGCCTCACCAAGCTTTACTCCGGTTATCAAATTATAATAAGTTATTTTGGAATTTTCGACAGGAGTTTTAGTGTCTGAGTTTAAAACTTTTCCATAAACTAAAGCTACCGGTTTAGGTTGCATTGCTTCCGGTAATTCAATTTCAAAAATATCAGATTCTCCAAGTGTATTTTTTCTTGATGAAAAATAAGCATACTTTCCTGAAGCAGGAGACGTAAAATAGGCATCAAAATCAGCAGTATTTATATCCGCACCCAAGTTAAGAGGTTCTGACCAATTTGTCCAAGTGTCATCAAGACGACGACTTATGAAAATATCAGTATTACCATAACCTGGTCTGCCATTTGTTGAAAAAAAGATTGTAAGTCCATCAGGTGCAAGGAATGGTGCAATTTCTTTTCCTGCTGAATTGATTGTTTTGCCCAAATTTTTAGGTGCAGACCATTGTCCTGATTCATCTTTAAAACTTACATATAAATCTTTATCACCTACAGTTTCTGCCCCTTCTACGGCAAGTATAAGTGTAATATTATTTGCTCCAAACGAAAATTCTCCAAACTCGCTTTTATTAAGATATTCCTGAACTATAACTTCTTTTGGCATTCCCCAATCTGTTTTAGTTCTACGTGATATTGAAAACCCCTCGCCATCATCGGAAATTTTACCTTTTTTATTTTTAACATATTTTCTGGACAGAAATAATGTATTATTATCCGGACTAACTGAAATTACATAATTATTTTTCTTGTTATTCAGAATTGGACTGATATTTTTACGAGCTTCCCAAGTATCTCCGTTTTTTGTAGAATACCAAATATCTCCACCACCTACATTTTCCGGTGAATTTTTAACGTAAAAGTACAAAGTCTTCCCATCTGCCGCAATAAGTGGTATATAATCGGAATATTCCGAATTTACATTCTTGCCCAAGTTTATAGGATTAATACTGCCGGCAACTACCCCCGGCACTATTTTAATTTTACTTACATCCTGTCCGAATATTTCTGTTGTAAACATTACGAAAAGACTCACACAAATTAAAACTGTTAAATAATTTTTCATATTTTTTTAAATTTAAGTTATAAAATACTCATATTTAATATTACGTTTTAAACACAAAAACATAAGTTATTTTCCCTGTGTTCAGTAAAAAATCGAAGATTGTCAATAATGATGTGCATTTTAGCATTGCAATAGAAAGTTTATGAATTATTCAGTACCAAAAAAATGTACTTTTTTCTTTTAGAAAGAATACATTTTTTAATATTACAAAATGTTAATATTTGTTAATACTAAAAACATAAACAATTAATTATTATAGACTTAACAGTTTTGTGTATAAAGGAGGTTAAGTTTTTTACCCTTTAAATTTTTTGCACCGTTTATTAACTTATCTACATCTTGTAAAGAAACGAACACTATATTAATAAAGTGTAAAAAAAAGAAATTAGTCGTTTCTGTTTCTAATTTTTTATTTGACAATATTATCGCTACAAATTTAATGCAAAGATACGACAATAAATTCAAATAATTTGCATAAAAAGGATAACATTTAAAAAAAACATTATTGCTTTAAAGCAATAAAAAACATAGCAAGTTCTTTTCTTAATCCGGTGAGTAACGTTTTGAAGTAAAAAACTATAAATTAATACATTTAAATTTGTTAAATTAAACACACACAATCTTTTTATACCTAATTCGTTCAAACATATAACTGATATAAGTCGCAGATAACAAGACTTTTAAAAAAGATTTATTCAAAAAAAATTTACAAATATTTTTTCATTTCCAAACTTAATTCTTTTGCTTTTTGAGCTGCAATTTTTGCAAAATTTTTGGTATTATCCGCAAAAATTATTCCTCTTGATGAGTTTACGAGTAGTCCGCATTTACTGTTTTTTCCGTAAGTTGCGACTTCTTCCAAACTTCCGCCTTGTGCACCGACACCCGGCACAAGCAAAAAATGTTCGGGAATAATATTGCGAATATTTTTTAATTTTTCAGCTTTGGTAGCACCTGTTACATACATAATATTTTCCGGACTCCCCCACTCCGCCGTTTTTTTCAAAACAGTTTCATATAATAAATCGCCTGTTCGGTCATCTTTACAAAACTGAAAATCATAAGCCCCGACATTTGAAGTAAGTGCCAAAATGATTACAAATTTATCGGGATAATCCAAAACGGCTTTACGGAATCGCTTCCCATATAAGGTGCAACGGTTACGGCATCGAACGGCATATTTTCAAAAAATGCTTTTGCATACATTTTCGATGTATTACCGATGTCGCCCCTTTTTGCATCTGCAATCAAAAAAATATCGGGATAATTATTTTTAATATACTCTGCTGTTTTTTGTAATGTTTTCCAACCTTTTACTCCTCTGCTTTCGTAAAAAGCGGTATTGATTTTGTACGAAACGCAATATTTATAAGTTTCATCAATAATTTGTTTGTTAAATTCAAAAACAGCTTCGTTTAATTTTAACAAATGTTCGGGTATTTTCTCAATATCTGAATCTAAACCGACACAAAGAAATGTCTGTTTTTTTATAATTTGCTCGTAAATTTGATTTAATTTCACAACTGAATGATTTATAAGTACTAATACAAAAGTTTTTCTGAATCAACTTTTATATAATAATCTGATTATTAAATTTTTACAAATACGGCTTTGTCTCATTAAAAAGACAGGAGACCTTAATTGTCAATTTATTATTTTATATTACGTTCGCACAAGTTTTTAATTTATTCCGAGTAATACTTTTGCATTTTCATAAGCGGCTTCGGTAATATTTTCACCGCTGAGCATTTTTGCAATTTCTTTCATACGTTCCGCTTCACCGAGTAATTTTATATTGGTTGTTGTGCTGTCTTTTGTATGTTCCTTATATACAAGATACTGATAATCAGCCCTTGCCGCAACTTGCGGTAAGTGTGTAATGTCTATAACTTGCAAATTATCGGAAATTTTCTTCATAATATTGCCCATTTTTTCGGCAATTTCGCCGGAAACTCCGGTATCTATTTCATCAAAAATAATAGTGGGCAATGCTACGGAATTTGCAACAAGTGATTTTATCGACAACATAAGTCTGGAGATTTCCCCGCCGGAAGCTACTTTTGAAATTTCCATAACCGGCATATTTTTATTTGCCGAAAATAAAAATTTCACAATGTCAATTCCGGTATTTGTAAGATTTTCGCTAATTTCATGCGAAATAACAAACTCTGCGGCAGGTATTCCAAGCTCAACAAGTTGTTTTGAAACAGTACTTGTAAGTTTGTTAAAAACTTTTAATCTTTTTTCGGAAATTTTACCGGCTATTTCAAATAATTCAGCCTTTTGTCCGGACAAAAGGTTTTCATATTCATTAAGTTTTTCACCTGAACCGGTAATGGAATTTAATTTTTCTTGCAAATTATTTTTAATTTCCATCAACTCTGACACGCTGTTTGCATTATGTTTCTGCTGTAAACTATATAATAAATCAAGTCGCCCGTTTACAAAATCCATACGTTCGGGACTTATTTCAACATCTGCATTTTCATTCTCTATTTCGGAAACTAAATCGACAAGTTCAATTTCAACACTGTTCAGACGATTGTAAAATTCTTCAGACTTACCATAATATTGTTTGGCTTTATTCATTAAACTAACGGCTTCGTTCAATCCGGACATTATTCCGTGAGTTTCATCTGAAAGCAGATTATAAGTAGTTGTAAGTATGGATTTTATATCCTCTGCATATTCTAATTTTTTCTGTTCTTGTTCAAGTCCTGCTTGTTCATTTTCTTTTAAATCGGCTTGTTCAAGTTCGTTATATCGAAATTGAAAATAATCTGCATCTGAATTTTCCTTTTTTAATTTTTCGGATAATTCTTTATATGTTTTTTGGGTTTGATTATAAATATTAAACTTATTAATATAATTTTCCACCAATTTTCTTGTACCTGCAAAAGCATCTATTACTTTAAGCTGAAATTTAAAATCGTTAATTTCCGGATTTTTATGTTGCGAATGAATATCAATAAGGTTCAAACTTAAAGATTTTAATACTTGCAAATTTACCGGTGTATCATTTATAAATGCTCTGGATTTTCCGGTCGTACTTATTTCTCTTCTGATAATAGTATTTTGTTCAAAATCAATATCATTTTCCGAAAAAAACTTTTCTAATTTATATTCCGAAATTTCAAAAACACTTTCAACTATACATTTTTTATTTTTATTTCTTAAACTTGCCGTATCTGCTCTATTTCCGAGTATTAAAGACAATGCTCCAAGCAAAATAGATTTCCCGGCTCCTGTTTCTCCCGAAATAACCGAAAACCCTTTGTTAAAAGTAATATACTGCTCATCAATTAGTGCGTAATTCTTTATGAATAAAGTCTTTAACATTATCTTTGTTTTTCTTTACGTTTACGTTCTTTATCTCTTTTTTTAAGTCTTTGCCGTGTTTTCTTATCTTGAAGTTTTAAAAATCTTTTCTTTTTGTATTTTGCATTTTTCTTTTTATATTTTTTTTGTTTTCTGTAAGCCCTGAATAATGCAGACTTAGCAGTTCCCATAAGTTTCATGCTTCCACTTTTGTAGAGTGCATCTTTTTCTTCCGGAGAAAGTGCGTATCTTTTTTCAAGTCTTTCTCGTTTTCTATTGAATTTCTTTTGTACTTTTTCCTTCCGCAGAGTTTCTTTCCAGCCATAATACTCTGCTTCGAGTTTTGCGGACTCCCACCTTTGCTCCTTTTCCAACTCTAAACGCTGTTCTTTGGAAAGCTTCTTACTGCTCATGAATTTAAGAACTCTCTTAATTCTCTTGATTTTTTTCTTTTTAATCTTACGTCTTATTTTTGCCGGTTTTTTAGCGGCTCTTCTTGCAATTCTTTTATCTCTGCGAGAAAGATTTTTATAAGTTGTCTGTTATCAGAAAGCACTTCAGTCACAACCGGCAT
>JAOZMN010000294.1 GCA_029934265.1 Bacteroidales bacterium | reverse complement strand
CCGAAAGAAATCATAAGAGCAAAAAACGTTATTGCAGAAATAATTTTTGTTTTTTTTATTCTAAGCACTTGTTGTTTTGCCTGTTGCTCAAGTTCTTCTGCTTTTTTGAGTTGTAATTCGATATTTTTTTCGGCTTCCAAACTTTTTTGTTTGGCGTGAAGTATAGGCTCGACAAGAGTTTCATGGCTTAATTCGTAAAAAATATCGCCTTTATAATTTTTTTCTGCTTTTATTATTCTACTATCTGTAAGCGTTTTAAGAAGCTCGCTGCTTATATTATATTTAGAAAAAATAACACCTTCGTATAAACTCAATCTTCTTGCTTCGTTTTCTAAAATTAATCCTTCTTCAACAAAAAAAGTGGCAGCATCTCTATTGTGCTTATTATCAATTTCATCTATAATGTTTCGATAATAATTTTCATATATTTCTTCAATCTTATCTTGCTTTTTTATTTCAATCCTTGTTATTTTTCGATTTATTATTTCTTTTTCAAAATAACTGCATAATATTTGCAAACGAAACGGCTCGATTTCGCCGGAGGTACTGCCCGAAAGATAATTCAAAACAGCTTTCAGCGACGAACTCGAATATTCAAAAGGCTCGGATTTGAAAATATTTTGAGAAGAATATTTTGATACAAATTCACTCGGAAGTATGATTGCTTCTTTTGCCTGTGTGGGAGATAATCCTGATAAACGATATATGTTTTCCTTAATTTCCGGAAATTTATTAATTATTTTTTCAAAATTATTAAGATAATCACTTCGCAAGGAAAAAATAATTTTAATATCTAATTTTTTGTACAATAAATCTATTCCTGAACTTGTTAAATTTGCACTGTTTTCTGCAAGTTTTTCTTTTATTGATTTTTTATGATTGTCCGGAATAATTTGATTAAGAACAACATCAAGTTCATTCAAAAATATTTCTTTCAAATCCGGCGGATAACTAAAAAATTCTTCAAACTGGTCGAAAACCAACAAAATGGTTTTTCTTCCTTCAGATATTGATTGAAGTTTTTTCAAGTAATACCATAAGGAATTTTGTTTTCCTGTAATTTTATCGATATAACTATCAGGTTTACAGGCAAATTTTATTTTATTTTTCAGAGTAAGATAAGGCGAACTTTGTGTATTCTCATAATAATTTCCAAACCTGATTTTATGAATTTCATACTTGCCTGTATTCGAAATAAGAGGTAACAAACCGGCTTCGATAAGCGAACTTTTACCCATGCCGGAAATCGAATGCAACACGCTGAAACGGTGGTTTAAGACACGAGAATAAAACTCTTTTATTTCATCATTTCGTCCGTAAAACAAATCTTTATAATTTTCATCATAAGATTTTGTCCCTGCGTATCGAAATAAAGATTTTGATTTATTTATATTTGCCTGATTAATAGTCATATAAAAAAAATATTTAGTTTTCAGGGGTTAAATATACTTAACTTTTTTGCAAATATACATTAAATTTATAAATTTATTCAGTCTTTTTTCATATACAGTTTATATTTTTCAAATTTTTATACAAGAAACAGGAAAGTAAGAAAGCATACTTTAAATTTTGAAATTGATTGATTTTTAGAATATTACATTAATTTAAAGTGTCAATTTCAGACCACTTGCAATTATACTGCAAAAAAAGACGCAAGCCTTGTCGGCTTGCATCTTTTTTATATAAAAACGCAGGAAATTTTATTTTACCTCTTCGTAATCGACATCTGTAACATCGTCTCCATCGTCTTTTTTCTCATCTTTATCTGTATCGTTTGCATACGGATTGTTTACATTTGCATCTTGAAAGCCTCCGGCTCCACCTTCCGGTTGTCCGCCTTGTTGATTGTACATTTCTTGCGATGCTGCTTGAAATACGCTGTTAAGCTCTTCCATTGTTTTGTCGATAGCATCTAAGTCTTGTGCTTTATGTGCTTCTTTTAATTTAGCCAAAGCATCTTCGATAGGAGCTTTTTTGTCAGCCGGAAGTTTATCTCCAAATTCTTTGAGTTGTTTTTCGGTTTGGAAAATAAGACTGTCAGCTTTATTTAGTTTGTCGATACGCTCTTTTGCCGTTTTATCTGCTTCTGCATTTGCAGTAGCCTCGTCTTTCATTCTTTGAATTTCAGCGTCTGTCAATCCTGAGGAAGCTTCGATTCTGATACTTTGTTCTTTGCCTGTACCTTTATCTTTTGCCGATACATGCATAATTCCGTTTGCATCAATATCAAAAGTTACTTCGATTTGCGGTACACCTCTTGGTGCCGGCGGTATGCTGTCCAAATGAAAACGTCCTATTGATTTATTGTCTTTTGCCAGAGGTCGTTCACCTTGCAATACATGAATTTCCACAGAAGGTTGATTATCAACGGCAGTTGTAAAAGTTTCCGATTTTTTTGAAGGAATTGTTGTATTTGCTTCAATTAATCGTGTCATTACGCTTCCCATTGTTTCGATACCTACCGAAAGAGGAGTTACATCAAGTAACAAAACGTCTTTTACCTCTCCGGTTAGTACACCGCCTTGTATTGCTGCTCCTACTGCTACAACTTCATCAGGATTTACACCTTTTGAAGGAGCTTTACCGAAATATTTTTCAACCATTGCCTGAATAGACGGCATTCTCGTAGAACCGCCGACCAAAATAATTTCATTAATTTCGGAAGCTGAAATTCCCGCGTCTTCTATTGCTGCTTTGCAAGGAGCAAGTACTTTTTGAATTAAATTGTCTGCAAGATTTTCAAATTTTGCTCTCGAAAGTGTTCTTACCAAGTGTTTCGGAATACCGTCCACCGGCATTATGTAAGGTAAATTAATTTCGGTGCTTATTGAACTTGAAAGTTCGATTTTTGCTTTTTCTGCTGCTTCTTTTAAGCGTTGCAAAGCCATCGGGTCTTTTCTAAGGTCGATATTTTCATCAGCCTTAAATTCTTCTGCAAGCCAGTCGATAATTACTTGGTCGAAATCATCTCCGCCAAGGTGAGTATCACCGTTTGTTGATTTTACTTCAAATACACCGTCTCCGAGTTCGAGAACAGATATATCAAAAGTTCCTCCGCCAAGGTCAAAAACTGCAATAATTTGGTCAGTTCCTTTTTTGTCCAAACCGTAAGCAAGAGCCGCCGCAGTAGGTTCATTGATAATTCTTTTTACTTGCAAACCTGCAATTTCGCCGGCTTCTTTGGTTGCTTGTCTTTGCGAATCGCTGAAATATGCGGGTACTGTAATTACTGCCTCCGCTACTTCTTGTCCGAGATAATCTTCAGCGGTTTTTTTCATTTTTTGAAGTACCATTGCCGAAATTTCTTGCGGAGTATATTGTCTGTCGTCTATTTTTACTCTCGGAGTATTGTTGTCGCCTTTTACGATTTTATAAGGAACTCTGTTTACTTCGGTTTGTACTTTATCGTAAGTTTCGCCCATAAATCTTTTTATGGAGAAAATTGTTTTTTCAGGATTCGTAATTGCCTGACGTTTTGCTGGGTCGCCGACCTTTCGTTCTCCGTCTTTCAAGAAAGCAACAATAGATGGTGTTGTTCTTTTTCCTTCGCTGTTGGGTATAACAACAGGCTCGTTTCCTTCCATTACCGATACGCAAGAGTTAGTTGTGCCTAAGTCTATTCCGATTATTTTTCCCATTTTAGTAGTATTTTATATTAATTATTGAATTTGTTTTATTTTATATGAAAACAATACTCAATGATTGTGCCGTTATAAAAAATGCCTTCTTTACTGCAAAAAAGGCACTTTTAAAATTAAAAAAGACTTATTTTCTGTCATCTTGTATGACAAAAAGACAGATTTTCTATTTATTAAGAATAATTTTATCGTAATAAATACCTTTTTCGGTATAAATATTAATAAAATATATTCCGTTTTGAAAATTTGAAATGTCAAGTTCTTTTTGCGAAAGATTAATTTGCTCCGATAAAATTATTTTTCCTGTTATATCTGAAATTTCTATTTTTCCTTGTCCTTTTTCGGGATTTTTTATATTAATTTTTCCGGTAGTCGGGTTGGGAAAAATACTTATTTTGCTTTTTTGAATATCATTAATAGAATTCCAACAGAAATATGTATTTTCTTTTTTGTTAAG
>JAOZMN010000293.1 GCA_029934265.1 Bacteroidales bacterium | reverse complement strand
ATTTTTTGATTTGCTTCTTGTATATTGTCGATTTTTATATTTTGTCTGATTTTCGCCGGTTGGATATTTTTTTGCACACCTCTTGTATATGGAAATTCGCCCGGTACTGTATCGAGATAATCAAGATTTTTAAGATTTTCGGTTCTGTAATAAGGTTTTATTTTTATATTTTCGAGCGTATCGGTTATGAGTTTTTTTGCATAATCGGATCCTTTTAAATCTCTTTTTATAATTTCTTCCCACTTTTGAGTGGAAATCGGTGCAAATTCTTGGAAAAGCTGTGGCATATTCTAAAATTGTAATTTATAATTTTTTCGTTGTAAGTAACCATACAAAAGTTTTTACCTATTTACTTAATTGCAACTTGCTAATTATTAAAAGTTTGCACAAGTGCGTAAGCAACATTAAATAGGTCGAAGACCTTACATTGTAATTTGTACATTGTTCATTGTTGTATATAATCGCTTAATTGTTTCAGGGTAATTTTATTTTCGTAAATTGCTTTTCCGATAATTACGCCGGTTGCTTTGATTTTTTCCAGTTCGGGCAATTCATTCATGGAAAGTACGCCTCCGCTTGCCGTGAGTTCGATATTCGGATTTTGTTTCATTATTGTTTTGTATAATTCTATCGAGCTTCCGGTAAGCATTCCGTCTTTGCTTATATCGGTGCAAACAATTTTTTTTACTCCGTCTTTTACGTATTCGTCTATAAAATCCAATATTTCTTTTTGGGAGTCTTCCAACCAACCGCCTCCGGAGGCTTTCCCGTTTTTTGTATCGGCACTCAATAAGATTTTTTCCTGTCCGTATATTTGCAACCAATTCAAAAACAATTCTTTGTCTCGAATTGCTATACTGCCGATATTTACCATTGTCGCACCGTATTCAAAAGCTGCTTTTATGTTATCGTTTGTTTTTATTCCGCCACCGAAATCAATTATCAATTTGGTTTTGTTTGCTATTTTTTCAAGCACCTTTCTGTTTATTATGTTTCCGGATTTAGCACCGTCCAAATCAACTAAATGCAGACGTGTTATACCTGCATCTTCAAATTCTTTTGCAACTTCTATCGGGTTTTCATTGTAGATTTTTTTTTGATTATAGTCGCCTTTTGTAAGTCTGACACATTTTCCTTCGATAATGTCAATGGCCGGGATTATTTCAAGTTTCATGTTTTCGTGTTATGAATTAAGTGTTTTGCAATCTAATTTTACTCCTATAATTAACAGGTCGTCCATTTGAGAATATTTTCCTCTCCATCGGTCAAATTCCACTGCGAGAGCTTCGGCTTGTTCTTCAACAGGGCTTTTATACATTTTAAAAATAAATTGGCGAAAAAATCGTGCCATATATTTTCGGGTTTTGTTATCTACCAAACCGAATTGATCTTGAAAACCATCTGAATATAAATAAAATATAGTTGGTTTTGATATATCTATCGTATGCTTGTCGAATACTCTTTTTTTGCCTCTGATAATTCCTCCGATAGAGTAATTACTGCCTTTTATTACATTCATTTTGTCGTCTTGAATATAAAACAAAGGGTGTTTTGCTCCGGCAAATTCCATTTTTTGTTTTTTCTTGTCGATAACGCAAATAGAAGCGTCCATTCCATCGGTATTTGAAGAGCGGTCTTGCTGGAGTGATGTTTTTATTCCTTCATGTAATTCATCAAGAATGCGGTCAGGAGTTGTTATTTTTTGTTGATATACAATTTGATTAAGATAAGCATCTCCAATCATTGACATGAAAGCTCCGGGAACTCCGTGTCCTGTACAATCTACGGCTGCTATAATTATTTTTTCTTCGTTGTTGCCGGTAAGCGTTGTTCCGTACCAAATAAAATCGCCGCTTACTGCTTCTCGAGGACTCAGCATTACAAAAGTTTCCGGCAGTTTTTCTCTTATTTCGGCAATTTTAGGAAGCATTGCTCTTTGTATTCTGCTTGCGTAATTGATGCTTGCCGTTATTTTGGAATTTTTCTTTTCTATTTCGTCTCTGTGCTTTGTTATTGCAACATTTGCTTTTTCAATTTCGTTTTTCTTATTTTCAATTTCGTTTTTTTGCCTGATAATTTCATTATTTTTTTCGATAAGCATTAAATTTGCTTTTTTTGTTTTTTTATTGGTCTTATAGAAATAATATCCAAAAAATAATACAAATCCAAGTACAACAAAAAGTGATACGATACCTATTGTCATTGTTTTTTTTCGAGCTTCATTTTTTTCTATTTTGGCTCTGTCAATTTCTTGTTCTTTTTCAAGAAAAACAATTTCTTGTTCTTTTTTTTGTGTGGCGAGATTTACTTGTAATTCGGTCGATTGATTATTTTGTTTTTCAATTGCAATGGAATCCTGCATTCTGCTGTAATATTCCATATATTTGTATGCAAGTTTGAATTTTTTTTGTTCGGCAAAAATTCCTGCATATAATTTGAATGATTCCGCAGTTAAAGTTGCATTATTGAGTGCCTTGGAGGTTGCAAGTGATTTTTCGACAAGTTGTAATGCTTTTTTAAAATCTTTTTCTTCTAATGATATGGTACTTAATTTGATTTGAGTTTCTGCGGTTCTCAGTGCAATTCTTTCACCTACAAAAATCATTAATGCTCGAATATAATTGTCTTCTGCTTTCTTATAATTTTTATTTTCCAAAAAAACATTCCCGAGATTGTAATAAATTTCGGCTATTTTCAAAGTAGATTTGGAAAGTTTGTATTTTTTTACTGCTTTTTTATAAAAAATAACAGCTTCGTCATATCTTTCAAATAACAAATGTATATTTCCGATTTTTTCAAACGATAAACCTATAAGTTCGTTGTTATTTATTTTTTCTCTTAACAATAATGATTTTTTCAAGCTGTCGAGAGCGTCTTCATCATTAAATTTTGTTACCAAAAGTTCCGCATATTCATCTAAAACGAAAGAAAGACCTTTTTTATCGTTTATTTTTTCAAACATTATTTGAGCTTTTTCAAAACTTGTTTTGGCATTTTTTTCAAGTTTTTGAATTAAATATGTTTCTCCTATTTTAAGATAGCCGTATGCTGTTTCTGAAGTGTCGTTAATGGAGTTAAATATTCCCAATGATTTTGTGTAAGAATCCATTGCAATGGGATATATTCCTCTATAAAAATAATTATCGCCGAGAAGTCTGTTCATCATGGCAATACCGTGTTTGTCGTTGAGTTCGTGATATATTTGAAGTGCGATGGCGGCGTATTGTACCGCTCCAAAGGGGTCGGAAAATTTGGTTTCTTCGTAAAGTTCTCGTAAAATTCGTACAGTTATTGTATCATCTCCGTTTGAAAATAAATGTTTCTCATAAACTTTATTCAAACTATCCACTTTTATATTGTGCTGTGCAAAACCGGTAAGAGAATAAAGAAAAAATAAGAAGAATATTATTAATAAACTTTTTTTCATTCGTATAGATTTGTATTAATGTATTGGTTATTAACAAGATGTACTTGTTTCTTTTTGTTAAGTGAACATAAAGACCCTCTTTGAGGGTTTTATGTGTGTAAATTTTGAGATTTAATACCTGATAATATTACATACGTTCCGATTTTAGTCATTCTATTTTGTACTTTTTTTATTATGAATATTATGATTTTATATAATCAAACAAAAATACATTTTCATTTGTTATTAAACAAATCTTTAATTGCATCTAAGACTTTTTCTTTTTCAAATATAATTTTTTCAAATGCCGGATTGATATTGTTAAGTTGTTTTATTGCTTTGTTAATATCAAAGTTATCAATAGTTTGCGATACGAACATTTTTTTTTCGTGTAGATATTCTGCAAGGTATTCTTGTTCGGTTTGTCCTTTGGTTGGAATTATTACGGCTTTTTTATGCAAAGTAACCAAGTCCATTACAGAGGAATATCCTGCACCGGAAATTATAGTTTTGGAATTTATTATTGCTACTTGCAAAAATTTTGCCGTAAGATGATTTTTGTATTCGATATTTTTGTTTTCCGGTAAGTCGGAAAAAAAATGATTATTTTTCATATTTGTTGTGTCTGTCGGTTTTCCTGCAACAATAAGTATTTTTTTATCGGTAATATTTTTTAGTTGTAAAAATATT
>JAOZMN010000292.1 GCA_029934265.1 Bacteroidales bacterium | reverse complement strand
TTCTTAAATAAAATCAAAAATAAGTAAAGTCACCACTTTTATACGCTATCAAAATATTAATCTGCCTATCTTTGTTTTATTGGATAACAATAATATTTTGTTTATTTGTATGTTATTTAATTATACATAGATAGGCACAAAATCGCCTATTTATGAAACTTAGAAATATTATATTAATTATTACTATTATTACTTGTAATTTTTCATGTAAAGTCAAAGAATTTCACCCTGATGAGAATGATTATAGAGATGAACTATTGATAGGTACTTGGAAAAGTATTAACAGCCAACCAAAAGATAGTGTTTTCCATATTTTTACGAATGATGGATATTATAGATATGTACATTATATTAACAACGAACAATTATCTGGTTTTGAAAACTTAGGTGATATATGGTACACAAATAAAAGTCGAGACCAAGTATTTCATGAAAGTATTTACGAACATTGGACAGCAAGACGGTATAAAAGTTCTGAAAATTATAAGTTTTCGACTTTTAATGACACGCTTTTCTTAGGATATGACGAGCCATATATTGCTGATACCTTAGTATTAAATGATTATCAATTAATATATGAAGGGAAATATTACCAAGGCATAGACACAACAAGATACCGCTAACATTTGCTTTGAAACACCCTGAAAAAGGGTGTTCAAGAGCAGTTACCGGCAACAGTTTTAGTCCTCTCCACAGATAAAGTTTTCTGTTCGTTATAAAAATGATAACTCTTTGCAAATAGAATTTTACCGGAAATTTCATTCCACAAAAATGGTCGTAAAACAATTTTACGACCATTTTTTGTTTCCGGAAATTTCATAAGAATAAAATTATGTTAAAAAACATTTTATTAAAGTAAATATTGCCGTTAAATTTTTTATTACTATTTTTACGAATAAAAAAAATAAAAAATGAGCTATCTTAAAAAATTATATGAAACCGGAGAGAAAAAAGTAAACCAACTTATCAATAAAACTGATTCGTCTTTGTCCGGACATGAAAAAAAATTAGATGCACTGCAGAAAGATTTTGAACTTACTATAAAAACTCTTGCAGAATTAAAAGCATTAGGAAAAAATGCAAAAAAAGAAATCAAAAAAAATAAAAAGAAAGCAAAAAAAATAAAAAAAGCAACTAAGAAAATACTGAAAGAAGCCGAAAAAGGAAAAATAAGTAAAAAATCCGCTGAAAAAATTGCATTGCAATCTCTATCCATGCGAAAAACATATAAAGAAAGAGTTAAGATTCTTAAAATAAAACTTCCGGATTGGCAAGATAAAATTATGCGTTTGCAGGAAACTGCAAATATAATAGGCGAGAGGCTTTCAATTCTTAAATCGGAACTTGAAGAGTATAAAATTAGACAGCAAGCAGATAAAATACTAAATCGCTCCGGAAATAAAACTTCTGATAATTCTGAACAATATGAAGAAAAATTGGAAGAAAAAATTATAAAACTTGAAGAAATAAAAGAAGAAATTATTATCGAAAACAATACAGACTATCAAATAGAAAATACGGATATTACAGAGGTCGATGATTTTCTTGAAAAAGAAAAAATTTACGATGAGTTGGAAAGCCTTAAAAATGAAATTAAAAAAAAAAAATAAAATATTATTTAATTACTAATTTTAATTTAAAATAACTATGGCAAAACGTAAAAGAATTATCATTATCGGAGCGGCAGGACGTGATTTTCACAATTTCAACACCTACCACAGAAATAACGAAAACTTTGAAGTTGTTGCTTTTACGGCAGCACAAATTCCCGACATCGACGGAAGAAAATATCCGGCGGAACTTGCCGGAGAGCTTTATCCGGAAGGAATACCGATTTATGCCGAAGAAGAATTGCCAAGACTTATAAAAGACCTTAAAGTCGATATTTGTGTATTTTCATACAGCGATACAAAATATTCCAAAGTGATGGAAATGAGTGCTATAGTAAATGCTTCCGGTGCTAATTTCGGACTTCTCGGAACAAATTCAACAATGATAGAAAGTACAAAACCGGTAATTGCGGTAGTCGCCACACGAACAGGTTGCGGAAAAAGTCAAACTTCGAGAAAAGTAATAGAATTATTAATGGAAAAAGGACTTAAAGTTGTAGCAATCAGGCACCCGATGCCTTACGGCGACCTTGTGGAACAAAAAGTTCAGCGTTTTGCAACCGTTGAAGACCTTGCAAAACACAAATGTACTATTGAAGAAATGGAAGAGTACGAACCGCACGTTGTCAGAGGAAATGTGATATATGCCGGTGTCGATTACGAAGCAATAGTAAGAGCCGCCGAAAACGACCCCGACGGTTGTGATGTAATAATCTGGGACGGAGGAAACAACGATTTTTCATTCTACAAACCCGACCTTACAATCACGGTAGCCGACCCGCATCGTCCGGGCGATGAACTTTCATACTATCCCGGCGAAGTAAATTTACGACTTGCCGATGTAATCGTTATAAATAAAATGGATTCCGCATCGCCGGAAGGAATACAAACAGTGCGTGAAAGTATCGAAAAAGTAAACCCGACTGCAATAGTTGTCGATGGAGCTTCACCGGTACGAATTGACAATCCGGAAATTATAAAAGGTAAAAAAGTTCTAATCGTGGAAGACGGACCGACATTGACACACGGCGAAATGAAACTCGGAGCAGGAACTATTGCTGCACTTAAATACGGAGTCGGCGAAATCATAGACCCTCGCCCGTTTGTTACAGGAAAACTTGCTGAAACTTTTGAAATTTATCCGAACATTGGCAAACTTTTACCGGCAATGGGATACAGCAAAGAACAACTTGAAGATTTGGAAAAATCAATAAACAATACTGATTGCGATGCTGTCGTTATCGGTACGCCTATTGATTTGAATCGAATTGTGAATATCAAAAAGCCTTCAGTAAGAGTTCATTACGACCTTCAAGAAATAGGAACTCCTAATTTGACGGAAGTTATAAATGAATTTGTGAAGAAAATTTAAAAATAGATTTTTCACATTTTTTAAAACAGGTCAAAAACCTTAAAAATTAGTAGTATTACACGAAACCGAGAAAGTAAACATTGTTTCTTTTTCGGTTCTTTCTATTTTAAAAACACCACCGATAAGCTCTGTAAGTCCTTTTGCTACAATAAGTTTAAGGTCTTGATGATAACTATTTTCATTATACGAATACAAATAAGAAGATGTTACGTAAAACTCAAAAAAATCTTTATCTAATCGGTATCCGAATTCAATATCTCCCTGCTCGATATATTTAAGAGAGTTTCTGATAATATTTGTAAATATCTTTTTAATAACATCTTTATCCGAAAAAATATACGACTGGTCGTCCGACAGATTTTTTTTGCCGATAATCATTATATCTTTATCATTGCTTGCAACGTCCTTAAAATTAGAATAAACGGCGGTTACTACTCTGTTTACCGAAAAACGTTCTTTACTTATTGTCGGCTTATCTGTCTTTAATTCAGGAAGTAATTGAATATTTGCCACAAAATCAAGCAAATCTTTACTGCTGTTATTTATTATGTCCGCATACAATTTGCACTTATCCGGACTGAGTTTATTCCCCGCACGAAGCTCTGAAACGCTTATGATTTTTTCAATCGGTTTCTTAACGTCTTCCGAAAATCGTGAAAGATACGCATTTTTACGGCGTTCGTCGTCTTCGCTTCTTTTTTTGTCTTTTATAAGTTTCAATTCTGCTTTTTTATTAACTGTAATGTCTTCCATTGTACCTTCGTAGTACAGGATTTTGCCTGTTTTATCCTTTACTGTATTTGCATTTTCTCTTATAAAAATTACATCTCCGTTTTTTCGTTTCCAAGCAGTTTCATATCCTTCAATTTTACCGTTTTTATTTGCGTTTATAAAAAATAAATTTTTATAAATTTTATGCAAATATCCTGATTTTGAATTATTTATATTATTATATTCTTCAACGGTATCAAAACCGAGCATTTTTGTTAAAGATTTATTTGCCATAAGCAATTTCCCTTCCGGAGAAACCCTGTAAAAACCGATTAAAATATTATCGAAGAAAGATTTAAAGCGCTCATCATTTTTTTAATTATTGTTTCATCAATTTTTTTCTTCGAAT
>JAOZMN010000291.1 GCA_029934265.1 Bacteroidales bacterium | reverse complement strand
TTTCACAAACTCCCGTTGATACTTTGTGGACAAAAACCTTAGGAGGTTCAGGAGTCGAGGATATGCAGTATCCATATACGTTTTCGTTTACACGAACTACAATGGCTACCGATAAATACGATAATATATTTATCGCAACAACTTCAAATTCTACGGACGGTGATGTGGGCAAAAATTACGGCGGAATAGACAGTTGGATAATAAAATTAAATTCTTCCGGAGATACTGTTTGGACAAAAATACTTGGAGGAAGTGCGGACGATAGAGCAATGGGAATTACTGCCGACCAAAAAGGCGGTTGTGTGGTTGTGGGAGTAACAGGTTCCGATGATGGAATTTTTATTTCTACCGGACATTAAGGGGAGTTAGGATATTCTGATGGCTTTGTAGCAATGTTTGATACTGACGGAAATATTACAACATTGAGACAATATGGAAGTAAAGGTTTTCCGTTGTATCCTGAAGATGAAAATTCTATAAAAATCGGAGGTTTGGACGCTTTATACGATGTTATTCAAACTTCGGACGGGAATTATATGTGTGTAGGGCATTCCAATTCGTATGATAATGACTTGGGACCAATGGACGAGACGCAATATTGGGCTGCTTGGTTTTTGAAAATAGATACAGAGGGTAAAAAAATAAGCTCAAAAAAAATATCGCATGATATTGACGGTTTGAGTGATTATATACATCATATGTACAAAATCATCGAAACCGAAGACGGTGATTTTATCGGACTTGGCGATATATACGGCGAAACCGGTTCTTTTTGGATATTCCGAACGGACGGAGTGGATAATACAAAAAAAATGTGGTCGAAAACTTATTCTACGAATGAATTTTTGATTGTTTCTTCGATGGCGAAAAAGGACGAAAATACTTATGTCGTTTGCGGTTGGATTGAAGGAGGCACCGGAGACGTTTCGGAATCCGTAAAAGGAGGTGTAGATATATGGGTTTTTGAAATTGATGCAAAAACAGGAAAAATGGGCAGGCAAAAAGTATTCGGCGGGGCGGGTTCTGATGCTCCCAAAGATATAATTGCTTTAAAAAACGGCAATGTTTTGCTTGCCGGAATAAGCAACAGCAAAGACGGTGATTCTTTTGGCGGTTTCGGCAGTCAGGATTTTTGGTTGCTTGAGCTTGATAATAACTTGGATACGCTTTTGACACATAAAATAGGAGGCTCGGCTTATGAAGACCTTACAGGTGTTGCAGAGTCGCAAGACGGAACGGCTTTTTTTATTGTAGGAAGTTCTGAGTCTAATGATGTTTTTGTTAATAAAAATCAAGGTTATTTGGATATTTTTGTAACTAAAATTATTGCAAATTCGACTTTAAGTGTGAAAAACATTAATAGTAAAGAAAATAATATTTTTTGTACTCCGAACCCTTCAAACGGAAAGTTCAATATAATAAATGCCGAAAATAAGACTGTTTATATTACTGATGTTACCGGCAGAAAAATTTATAAAAGTTTTGTAAAAGAAGATTATAAAAATATAAATTTACAAAACTTTCCGAAAGGAATTTATTTTTTGAATATTAAAAACGAAAATAAAACAATTAAAATTATAGTAAATTAGATTTTTACTTTTTAGGAGTTAAAACATTAATTGCTGCTTTTATATCTTTGTCAATCGAAGAAATAACTTTGTAATAATCATTTTCTTTAAGTATATTTCGGACAATATATGCTTTTAGGATATTGTCAATTTTATTTCTTGAAACATCAAGTCCTTTCGTTGTTGTTTTGATACCTTGATTTTCTGCGTATGATATAAATTCATCGAAATATTTAGTTTTATTCAGATAAGAAATAATTTTTGTGTAATCCTTAAATTTATTGAGTTTCAAGCGGTGTTTGTCCGTATAATTCATGGAAAATTCATATAATAATTGTTTTTTGTTAATTTCTCGCAGATATTCGGAGTAGTAAGAAGTATCTTTGGGGACAAAAATATCAGGCATTATTCCTGATTCGGCATATACTTTTTTCCCTGCCGGAGTGATATAATTTGTTGTGTCATTGAAGTTTATGCTGTCTTTGTTTTCGAGTTCTCCATGTTCGGCTCTGTTAAATAAATCATAATAATATTCGTCCGGATTTTTTGAATACGGTTTTTGAATACAACGTCCTGTGGGCATATAATATCTTGCAGTTGTAATTCTGATTCCCGAACCGTCTTTAAAGAAATTTGTTTCTTGCACAAGTCCCTTTCCGAATGAGCGTCTGCCGATAATTGTTCCTCTGTCGTTGTCTTGTATTGCTCCGGCTACAATTTCGCTTGCAGAAGCCGACCATGAATCTATAAGTACGACAAGTTTTATATTTTTCAAATCCCCTTGCTTGGTCGATATAAATTCGGATAATTTTCGATTTTGTCCTTTTGTATAGACAATCATCTTATCTTTTTCAAGAAATTCGTCTATAATTTTGACTGCGGTCATTAAATATCCGCCTCCGTTTTCTCTCAAATCGAGTATTAATTTTTTCATTCCTGCATTTTGCAGATTTTGACTTGCTTGAATAAATTCATTGAAAGTTGTACTTGTAAAGCTGTTTATTTTTATATATCCGATTTCGGGTTTTATCATAAAACCTGCATCAACGCTGTAAATGGGAACATCATCTCTTGTTATTTCAAAATTCAAAAGCTTGCTTATGCCTTGTCTTTTTATTCCTAATTTGACCTTTGTATCTTTTTCTCCTTTCAAATTTTTTGGTACATCGTTGTTTTTTATTCCGATACCTGCAAAAAGCGAATCGTTTATTGTAATAATTTTGTCGCCGGCAAGCAGTCCTTGTTTTTCGGAAGGTCCGCCGGAAATTGTGTTTATGACAATTATTGTATCGTTTTGGATATTAAATTTTATTCCGATACCTACGAAACTGCCTTCGAGATGTTCCGAAACATCTTTCATTTCAGTTGGCGGAATATAAATAGAGTGTGGGTCTAATTCGTTGAGGATATGCGGTATGGCGATTTCTTGAAGACTGTCTAACGAAACATTATCTACATATTTGGAATTTAATAAACCGAGTACTTGTCCGATTTTATTATTATATTCGGAAAAATTGCCGTATATGTTTTTCCCGGATACCGGCAATATTTTATTTCCGATAAAAATCCCGACAATGAGTATTAATCCTAATACTAAAGGGGTTAAAATTGCTTTTTTACTGTTTTTAATTTCCAAAATTTTATAATTTTATTTTTTGCAAAAGTATAAAAAAAGCAAAGACGGAGAAACGTATGGTGAAAATATTGTAAATATGAAGTGTCTTTTTTTTAACCAATAATTCAAAATTCCTAATTCAAAATTTGATAGCTTAACGCAATTATATTTTTCCGAGATTTATTTCTATATTTTTGGAACATTAGACAAATATGGTTTTACGCCGTCTAAACTTTCCCAAAACGCATCTGCCTGCATTTGAAAGGTTTCTTTTGTAACTGTCGGGTCTTGAACGGTCATTGCACATTTAGCAGAAAAACTTTTCTTTTAATCGTACCACTTTGGAATTGAAACACTTTAAGAATTAAGCGTAAAAAGTTTTTTGGTTCTGATTTTTAATCGTACTATTTTGTAATAAGCTATCAATGTTTTTTTAAGAAAAATTAACCAAAAACTTCCTCAAAGGAATATGCTTTATTCCTTTATAAGTTGTTCCTGTATATTCATCAAGAGTTATAACATATTTGGGGTAATTGTCTTTTATTTCAAGTAAATTACCGAACTCTCTTTTTTCGGTAGTTTCACTACTTATTCGCAGGGCAACCTGTATATAAACTTTTTCGCTGTTTTTCTCTGCTATAAAATCAATTTCTTTATCGCCAGATTGCCCTATCAGTATTTTGTATCCAAGAAATTGCAAATGGTTATAAACGGAATTTTCTATTATTAGCCCCAGTTCAAATGGCGAAAATCCAGCAATTGTATTTCGTAAACCTATATCGGTAAAGTAATATTTTTCACCAACTTCAAATATTTTTTTTCCTTGAATGTCGGTGCGACTTGCTTTTGAAATAAAAAAGGCTATTTTTAGATAATTCACATAATCTAAAACAGATGATACAGAGATTTTTATATTTTGT
>JAOZMN010000290.1 GCA_029934265.1 Bacteroidales bacterium | reverse complement strand
TATTTTTATTCAATAATTCCGTAATTTCAATATTTTCCTGTCCTGTTAAAAGCACAAAATCAAAATCCGACAATGTAACTTCTTCTATCGGTATATTATAAAATTTCAAATTACTGCTTACCGATACGCATTCCGAAGATAAACTTATATTATCGGAAGAGTTGTCGATTGCCGTTATTTCTACATTTTTCTTCACTAATGAAAATAACAAATCGAAAACTCCTATTCCGCTATTTACATGAAGCATTTTTCCTTTATCGGGAAGTTGCGAAATTAATTTTTCGTAATTATTATGTTTTTTTAATTCAGTACGAGCTTTTTTTTGTACAGATGCACCTTTATAAATATAATTATGATAAACCAAATTTCGATAATATGCAGGAGTTTCGTTAGTTTCAGACAAATTATTATATTCCTTAATATACATCTGCCGTACTTGCTTGGTGCGTTGTCGATAGTCGTTTCCGAAATTTTTGTTTTCCGGTTTTATTCTTTCTAATACTTTTACCGTGATATTTCCCTTTCGCAACATAAGTTCCGATTTCGGCAATACATGATTTATTCCGTGTGTGATAACCGGGATTATATCTGCGTTTAATTTTTCCGCCAAATAAAATGCTCCTTTATGAAATCGAGATATATCACCATTTTCCGACCTTGTCCCTTCCGGAAAAATAACTATGGAATATCCTTTTTTGTATAATCCTTCAAGTTTCTCGGTATTATTTTCCATTCCGGAAGTTATCGGATAATAATCTGCATATTTTATTAATCGTCCG
Source organism: Bacteroidales bacterium (assembly GCA_029934265.1). GTDB lineage: Bacteria > Bacteroidota > Bacteroidia > Bacteroidales > JAADGE01 > JAOZMN01. The sequence goes on along the minus strand of JAOZMN010000290.1, from coordinate 3,332 downwards.
TAAAACGGAGAATTCCAAACCCATTCGTTTGTAACTATCACCAAACGAGGCGTAAGCATCATGATAAACATCAAATCCAAATGCGATTGATGATTACAAATTATTATTCCGGGCTTATCGAATTTTTCATTAAATTCGTTTATGAATTTTGTATTTACAAGCGGTAAGTATTTTACGACAAAACGTGCAACTTTATTGAGCCTGACATGATATTTATATTTAAGTTTATCGCTTTGTTTTCTTATTCCTATCAATAAAAAACCTGCAATTGTCAAGTAGAACGAACCAAATAGAAAAAACATAAATGAATATACGGTAGAACCCAGATTTACAAATGTAACCGGTATTAAGCGTTTTTTTCCCTTCTTCAATGTCATTGCATTGTACAAAAAAGGAGGTATTACAAAAGAAATTACCACTACCGAAAACATACCGACAATAGTAACATCTGCTAAGGATTTCAGTGCAGGGTGTTTGGCAAAAATCAAGGTTGCGATACCTATAAACATGGTAAGTGCCGACAGAATAACCGCTTTTTTGTAGGAAGCCAATAATTTACGTTTGTAAGCGTATTCATTCATCATTCCGTCCATGATGAAAATGGTGTAATCGTCTCCAAGTCCGAAAATAAATGTTGCTAAAATAACATTTACGATATTGAATTTTATATCAAAAATTGACATTATTCCAAGTATCCAAATCCAACTGATAAGCATGGGCAGAAAAGAAATAAATCCTAATTCAAATCGTCCGAAAGAGATTGTCAGAAATAATATTACTATGAAACTGCAAATATAAAGTACGGTGTTAAAATCCGAAGAGAGTGTTTTTATTAATGATTTTGAAATAGTAGAGCCGTCGAAAAGAAAAGATTTTTTACTTTTGAAAGTATCATAGATTTTTTTTGTATTTTCGGGCAATGCGTATAACACAGTGATTACCATTGCTTTATCATCTTGCTCTATTATGTATTCTTTTGCAAAATTATCGACAAGGTCGGAAAAATAAGAAGTCGGCTGTACCTGATATTTTTGTTCCAAACGATTAAAAAATGATGTAAATGCAGATTCCTTAAAACCTGAAATTTCACCTTCGGTAAGTATAATTTGTTTCAATGAATCTTTTCTATTTTCCCAAAACTTGTTCCAACGCTTAAGTTTTATTTCCTGAACAGAATCCGAAGGCAAAAAAGAACCGATACCGGTTGAGTTTAAAATAATTCCTTTTTCAATCAAAGAATCTACAACAGGCTTCATTTTTTCGTACTCTCGCAAAGCCTCTTGCAAATTTTTTCCTTCCGCAACCAAGTACATATTCTGTTTTCCGAGTGTGGTAAATTCGCTTAATTCTTTGAAAGCATGCCGCTGTTCGCTTGTCATAAAATTAATTTTGTTCATATTCGATTCAAAATTCACATTGAAGGAAAAGAGAAACAAAATTATTGTCAATAAGACAATTCCAAGTAAAATTTTACGATTTTTTTCAAACCTAAAAGCGGTTAGTTTATTGAAAAAAGAATTTTCGTTTATCTTGTCTGCGGTTTTTCGAGACTTGATAAATTGCGGTAAAAATATTAATACAAAAATCAGTGTTCCAAGAAGAGACAAAGCGGCAAAAATTCCGAAATCACGCATTGCTTCCGAACTGATAAAAAGCAAACTCAAAAATGCTCCGATCGTAGTAATACTTCCTGTAATCATCGGCGAAGCAAGCTCTTTGATTGTTTTGGGAATATTCGGCTCGTACTTGACGTGTATCAAAAAATGCAAGGAATAATTAATTGCAATTCCGAATATAATCGAGCCTGCACCTATCGAAATTGCCGAAATTGTTTCTTTTATAAAATATAATGCACTTAGTGAAAGTACTGCTCCGAACAAAACCGGCACGGCAATCAATAAAAGTGATTTTATGTTTCTGAAAAAGAGAAATAAAATTATCAATATAAGTACTACCGAAATTATTGAAGACAGATAAGTGTCTGTTTTAATTTGAGTTGCATTTGCAACTGCTACCGGTGCCGAACCGAAATAAGAAATTGAAATTTTATCTTTATAATCATTTTTTGTATCTGCAACGGCAGCCTCAATGTATTCTATTAACTTTTTATTGTTCGTAGTTTCGCTTGATGAATTTGCGGAAGTGATAAATAAAATTAAATTTTTGCCGCCTTTGGAAAATATGCAATTATCAAAAATTTCATACTGATTATTAATTTGAAAATCTTTTAAACGTTTTAGTATGCTTAATGAAAGTCCGAGCGGGTCGGCAATTATATTTTTTTTAAGCACAATTCCCGCCGGCGATACCAATATTTTTTTGTCGGCTTCGAGTTTGTTACGAATTTTGTCGGGATTGATTATCGAATCAAAGCTGGCGTAGTCCTTTTCCGTAAGAAAATAAGGGGTGTTTTCTGTTAAAAAATTTGTTAAATTAAGTATCTGCTGTTGGTCTATTTTGTAAAAAATTTCTTTTGCGTATTTTTTGTCGGTATCAGAAGAGTCGATAAATTCGGCAAAGTTGTTGGCGGCTTGAATAAGAGTTGTTTTTTGACCTTCCGCAAGAGTGTCTTTGAGCGAAAATCGAATTATAATCCGGTCGGCTATTTTTATATTTTTATATAAAAATATAATTTTTTCATTATCCCCGTCTTTGGGCAGAAAATTAGATATATCTTCTTCAAGTTTAATTTTAGAAGCATAAAAACCAAAAATCCCAAACAAGAATAATAAAAGAAATATTCTTATAAAAGCACGACTTTTTAAAAATGTATATATTTGAAGTATTATGTTTGTCATTGTTTTTTAAATTAACTTTGCCAAAGTTCTATTTGCAAAGAACTGTCATCACTACACCTGTCGGGTGTAGCTTGAAGTATTACGCTTACTATTGTTTTCTTCCGAAAAAATTAAAAATATTACGGGTAATCATTGACGGATAGCCGTAAACAACAGCAAGAATTACCAATATTGTATTCAATATGCTTATACGAAAAAAATCATGAAACGGTCTGAAATGCGAAACTCGATTTTCTTTATCATCGTAAAATACATTAATTTTTAAAGGCACTATTTTAATGTTTCGCCATGCCGAAAATACAAGTATTTCCAATTCAGTTTCGTATCTGCGTGTAAAAATTTTCATGTTTCCCATTAATTTCAAGGGATACAAACGGTAACCGGATTGTGTGTCCGGCAAATTAATACCGGTTTGTAAATGATACCAAAAATTAGAAAATTTATTTGCAAAAGTATTTTCACTCGGCATATTTTTTTGTTTCAGCAATCTGCTTCCTACCAATAATGAATGCGGCTTCAATTTAATTTCTGTTA
>JAOZMN010000289.1 GCA_029934265.1 Bacteroidales bacterium | reverse complement strand
TTTACAAAAAAACTTGCTGCTTATGCAGTAATTGCCGAAGCGGCATTAATATCATCGAGTGCGGTTGCACAAGTGGTCTATACCGATGTGGAAGACCAAACTTTAACAAAAAACGGCGATTTTTATGCCATAGATTTTGATAAGGACGGAAATATAGATATGCAAATAAACCATGTTGCTTTTGAAGTTATAGGAGTCAATGTAAAAGCTGCTATTAGAGCTATTGCTCCGCCGGTCGGATTTGCCGAAGGAGTAAAAGGAAACTCTGTACTTGTTACAAATAAAGTTGATTACGGTTATGCCGCAATGTTAGATGCCGGTTACACAATATATGCCGACAAAGCATTTACTTTTAATGCTTGGGGACCTAACATGGTTGCTTTTCAGAGTATGAAAAATAACCAAGCAGGAACTACCAGGGAAAGTACAGCGGGCGAATGGTTAAAAAATGCAAATAGAAAGTATCTCGGGGTTAAATTTCCGATAGACGGCAAAGTACACTACGGTTGGATAAGAATGTCCGTTTCTGCACCGGACGAAAATAATTTAACAGCAACTATACATGATTTTGCATACGAATCCACTCCCACAAAACCTCTTTTAACAGGAGCCGGCACTAACTCTGTTGAAAATTTGCAAAAACTCGGTATCAGTATTTTTCCTAATCCCTCTTCCGATATTTTCAATATCAAATTTGATAATGATAAAAATTTTAATGCGAAAATTATTGATATTACAGGACGTGAAATATATACAAAACAAGGTATTTCTTCTAATGAAAAAATAGATTTAAGCTCACAGCCCGAAGGTGTTTATTTCATTACATTAGAAAATGATGATGCAATAATTTCTCAAAAATTAATAATTTCTCGATAAATTGTATGAGTTCGGTATAAAAAGACCCTTAGGGTTTGATTTAACAAAAACCAACAAGCCTAAATGCCTGAATTACAGTTAATTACCTAAAACCCTAAGGTTTGATTTTGAAAAAATATACTTTTTAGACTGAACTCATTGTGTATTTACGATTTGGCTTTTGCCTGATTAATAATTGTTTTATAAATATTGTATATAGTGCTTGACCGAAAACTCTGTACTGCTTGTTATATTTGTTTTTACGGTAAATTTAATACTTGAATGTAATCTCATTTTATAGTCATTTCCGGTCATTGGATAACAAATATTCAATGACAATTATTGACTACAAAATGACAAAAGATACAAAACTTGAATTTCATTTAAAAACCTGAACAGTAGATACTTTATAGTTTTCGTCCAAACACTATATACAAATAATTTTGTCATAGTACTTAAAAGACCTTACAAACATCTTAAAACAACAACAAAATGAAAAAAATTACTTTACTTTCGGTTTTATTCCTTTTATCCGGAATAATATCCGTTTTCGGACAAACAACAAGAAATTATGTAGTACTCGAAATAAGTACAGCCACAAATTGTTCCGCTTGTCCGGGAGCTGCAAAAGGAGTACACGACCTTATTGAAAAAGGACATAAGGTAGCAGTAATCGAGCATCACCACAGCGACGCTTATTTTAATGAAGGAGCAAAGCAACGTGTTGATATGTACAACAAACATACGCAAGGTATTGCCGACCCGACTGCAACTTTCGACGGTAATACGGTAACCGGGCAATGCGAAGGAGGAAGTTCAACGGGCAGTATGTACGATTCTTATAAACCGTTTTACGAAAAAGCGATAGTCATAGAATCCGATTTTACAATGGATATGACTTATGTCAAAAACGGAAAAAATATAGACGTAACAATCGACATCGAAAATGTAGGAGGAAATACAAGCACAAATTTACACGCTTTCCTTTTTCTTACCGAGTCGCATATCCCCGAAAAATGGATGACTGAAACAGAGTTAGATTTTGTAAACAGAGGAATGTATCCGGATAAAGACGGAACTCTTTTAGATTTTTCCGGAGGAAATTCAAAACAGCTTAAAATCACAATCACTCCTGATGACCAATGGGATATTTACAAATGCGAACTTGTAGCAGTAATTCAGGATATGAATACAAAAGCGATATTGCAAGCAGATAAAGAAAGTTTGACTGTGGCAAGCGGGACAAATAATGCAGGTCATTTAACGCTCACAAAACCTTCCGAAAGTCAATGTTCCGAAAGTTTTACACCTGTAATATCTTTCGGAAATTACGGCTCTGCCGATGCAACTTCCGCAACAATAGAATATGCCGTAAACGGAGGCACAAAGCAAACTTACGAATGGACAGGAAATCTTGCTTTTAATGAAAATACAAGCGTTACATTAGATGAGATTTCATACACACTGCAAGCAAAAAATACTTTGGACATCGAAATAACAAAAATTAACGGTCTTATTGATGATGATAGTTCGGATAATAAATTATCATTTTCTTTTGACAAATCTATTGAAAGTACAAGTGCAATTCTACTTACCGTAAATTATCTGTCCCATGCAGAAACAAACTCGTGGACAATTACAAATTCCGCCGGAACAGTCCTTGCACAAGTCAAAGAAGGGACATATTCAGAAAGGGATACTTACGAGCAAAGACTTTATTTGCCGGCTGATTGTTACGAATTTAAAATAACAGACTCGCAAAATTACGGAGGTTGTAATTTTACAATAATAGATTCTGATAATGATACTATTACTGAAATGACAAAACATATATACAGCGAAAGTTTTGTAGCAAATTTCAGCACCAAACAAATTGCACCGATATTATTCGCCTTGCCGGAAGAAAATTTCAAAATTGATGATAAAATAGAATTAGTTTTCAGCGAGCCGATACGGCTTGCGGGAGGAGCAGAAATTACCGATTTTGTTTCATTAATAAATTTTAAAGATGCCGCCGGCGAAACGGTAACTTTCACGGCAAGCATTAACGCCGATAAAAATACAATTACAATAACTCCCGACCCGGCACTGAAATATGAAACAGATTATGAAATAAGCATTGCCAAAGGTGCAATAGAAAACACATTATCAATGCTTTCGGAATCTGAACAGAAAGTAACTTTCCGTACAAAATGGAATCTTACAGATGTCGAAAAATTATCGAACTCATGTATGAAAATTTTCCCGAATCCTTCAACAGGAATTTTTAATATCACTTTTTCGGAAAAACAAAAAACTCAAATTACAATTTCAGATATTTCAGGAAGAACTATTTATTCACAAAAAAGTAATTCTCAAAAAACGGAAATAAATTTGTCAGCTAATGCAAAAGGTATTTATTTTATGGAAATTAAGAATGAAAATTTTCAAACAGTTAAGAAAATTATTTTGAAGTAAGAGTTCTTTCTAAAAAGTATATTTTTTCGCAAACAGACCCTTATGGTTTTAATTAAAATATTGTAAATTAGATATTTAGATTTGTTGAATTTTGTTGAATCAAATCCTAAGGGGGCTTTTTACGCCGAACTCAAGTAAGTAATTTTTTAAGCAGACAGATAAAATCAAAATAATTATTTTTATCTGTCTGCTTTTATTATTTTTGTGAAATTATAGTGAAAATTAATATACGCTGTCAAAATATTAAAAACTTGAATTATGACAAATAATGACATATTGCGTCGTCTCAGATTCACTTTCGATTTGAGTGATTCAAAAATGATGAAAATATTTTCTTTAGGAGGATATGATGCTACACGTAAAGAAGTATGCGATTGGTTGAAAAAAGAAGATGAAGAGATTGATTTTATTAATCTTAATGACTTAAATTTTGCAATTTTTCTGAACGGTTTTATTGAAAAAAAAAGAGGAAAAAAGGAAGGAGAACGTCCCAAACCGGAAAGACGACTAAACAATAATATAATTTTACGAAAATTAAAAATAGCCTTAAATCTTCGAGATGATGATATTCTGAATATTTTACAACTTGCCGGTATAAAAATAAGCAAGCATGAATTAAGCGCTTTTTTTCGTAATCCTAATCAGAGTCAATATCGACAATGTAAAGACCAGTTTTTAAGAAATTTTCTTCAGGGAGTACAATCTAAATATAAAGCTGAAAAATAAAATTAGAACTTATATAGTGAGTTCAGTCTAAAAAGTAGATTTTCTCGGAATCAGACCCTTAGGGTTTTAAGTAACAAACTGTA
>JAOZMN010000288.1 GCA_029934265.1 Bacteroidales bacterium | reverse complement strand
AAACACATATCATGCTATTAGTTAGTGTGTTATATTAAATAACAAGTCTAATGATTTATCAATTGTTTGAACCTTGATTTATAGAATTTTCTTGATTACTTGATTTTTTTTAATCTAATCAATCCTAAATTAAATAAATCACGGATAACAAGCTCTAAACGAGAGGAGTGGAACTACCATCAAAATTTTCATTTATTATTATTTGTCCGAAAGTGGAAGTTGATATGAATAAAAATATTAGGAGTTGGAATACTTTTTAAATGAATAACCGGGCGACCACTAAGGGTCGCCCTTACGTTATTTTATGAACACTTTTTGCTTATAAACTTTATTTTGAGTAATTACTTTAACGATATAATTACCTGAAGCAAAACTATTCATATCTATTTCCGTTCTGTCTGAAATAAGTTTTTGTTTTATTATTTTCTTTCCGATAACATCTTGAATAACTAAAATATTATCGTTTCCTTGTACATTTTCAAATTGTACGATAACAAAATCGGAATGCGAATAAATATTTACATTTTCGGTTATGATATTGTCAATATCGCTGATTTGCTCTTCTTGAAGGCTTTTATCGAGTTTGAAAATTATTTCAAAACGGTTTTTATGTGTTCCTTTCGATAATTTAACTTTATAACTTTTGTCTTTTGATAAGTCAGTTCGTTTTTGAGCTGTTTTATCTATTAAATAAGCAGTTACACCTGTATCGAAATTATATTCGTTTGTCGAGATTGTATATTTACCTGCTTCGCCTGCCGCAATAGTAATTGGGATTACAAGATTATCATAAATCTTTGGTAAAGTGTTAATTGCAAGTCCTACAGAAGGTGCTTCGGATAAAATTTGAGGCACTTTTGGCGAAGTGGTATATCGTTTCATAGCATCAAATTTGCCGTCGTAATCGTCTGTTGCTTCCGGAATAAAACGAATTGCAAGTTCGTCTGTATTACCAAAATATTCTACTGAAAGTTTCAGTAAATCAGGGTGAATTTTACCGGATTTGTAGAATGTAGATTTTCTGTGTTGTCGAGCTTTATTTGTCATTTTCACTTTTGCTCCCAAATCATTCGCACGTACAAAAACAGACTGACATGGTGCAATATGACAGCTGTCATTATTTGCATTCACTGCAATTAGCGGATAAGGACTATTTCTTGCCGATTTCATATAATATTCATAATTATTGAATTGGTGGTCGCCGTCGTCATTGTAAACGTAAACTGCATTATCTACATTTGTAAGAGTAATTCCGTCTGAGTTCCAATTTATTGTTGAAGGATATGGATTTGCTACGAGATTCCAACCGTCAAAAAGGTCTTGTGTATTGTTTCCGCCTTGGTCGGTGAAAACAAGATTGAAAGTATAATTTCCGGAATTGAAAGTGCCGTCGAAAGTTACAATATAAGAGGGAGCATCAAATTTGTGGACGTAACCTGTACCAATTCCCATATTTCCGACTACATTTTTCCAGCCCATTATATTGTTCTGTGTTACTCCGTCGCTCCAATCTACAAAGAAATTTCCGAGCCAGCGGTCTTTTATTGTTTCGTCCCAATAGTAATACTGTCCTGAAAATAAACCGTTTGCAGCTGTTATCGGACTGCCGATGTAATGCCATTTATTTGTGGATAAATATTGTTCCATTTTTGTAGTTCCTACTCCAAGAATATCGCCGGGAGTTGTCTTCGGAATAAACGAACCGGTACCTGTTGCATCTGATTTTATTGTAAAATCACCGTCGTTTGTAAAAGTTTTGTAAACCGTTAAGTATTTCGCCGGAGCAATATATATATGAGAACCGCCTTGTATTGTAAGGTGTCTTGCTTCTGCAAGTTTTGTCGGCGAACTGTTAAGCTCCGGATAGTTTGCAACATTCGGGATATTTACGGTTGTTCCTCTTGTCGGAATTTCGACGGACGACCAGTTGCCGGTATTATTCCAGTCGGTATTTATTGCACCTGTCCAGTCCACAACTCCCAAAAATTCGTCTGCACCCATATAAGGCGGATTTGCAAACAATCCTCTTTTTTCATTATCAATATCCAAAGAAATTCCTACCGGAGTTCCTGCTCTTAAAGCAACTTCTTCGGTATGTAAATCAGCAGAGCTTATAAAGTTAGGATTTTGAAAAATAGAGTTTCCTCCTTTTGTTGCAAAATCGGGATTAAATGCGTTGTAATTTTCGGTTGAGCTTGTCAAAGAAGCAATATCTGCAGAAGTTGCACTTGAACTCGAGAAAATATTATTTTTGATATTTGCATTATCCAAACCGTTGATTTTAAGTGCCGAGCCCGCGGTTGAAGTCATATTAAATGTATTGTGATAAACATTTAAGAATGTGCTTGCTCCTTCGATGTTTATTCCGTAACTTGGGTCTGCATCGGCAGTTCCGAAACCGAACAGATTATTTACTATTAGTCCTTCTGCCCCTGAGCTTGAAGTTGCATTATTGATATAAATTCCGGAACCATCGGCTGTGGAACTCATCATTGTATTATTATTGATTTGTAATGATGTCGTTATTTCTTCTAATGAAATTCCGACATAATCATTTCTTGTCGAATTTGTTGTAAAATCATTTACAGAAATTTGTGGTTTATCGTGTTTTATAAGTTTAATTCCGTAAACAGATTGATTTTCAAATACATTATTAGAGATTATAGTTTCATCAAGAGCTTGATTTGTATTTTCTATTTGAATACCGTGGCTACCGCCTTTAAATACACTGTTTGTGAATGTCAGGGTATCAGCAGCAAGTGTTCCTTCCGAATAAATTATCGAACGGTTGTCGTCTGTATCCGATAGAATAGTATCTCCTGTAAAAATACAGTCGTTGAAAGTTATATTATGAATATTGCTTAATTCTACAACTCTTGAATGTGTGGTGTCAAGTGCGGCAAAATCAATTCTATCGAAAATGAAATATTTTGCTCCTTCCAATTTCATGGTGTAGTTATCCACAACTGTTCCAACTGCTGCTACATTGGTATGTCCGCTTGTGATAGCAGATGGAGTCCAGTCTTTATCGGTATCCATGTTTATTAAAGTCCCGGTATTTCCGTTTCCAGTAATATCAGTAAGTACAGTTCCTGTTTCACTTTCCATATTGTAATATGCTACAAGTCCGGCTTCTGCTCCGGTTAGGTTTACGTTCATGTTTGTTGAAATATCGCCTGCTGTTCTTTCAGTATTCCAAACTCTGACTTCGTCAATATATCCGTTAAAGTAGTACGGTGTTCCAAGATTTGCTCTATTACCAATCGTTACCGGATAATTATTCAATATTGAACCTGTTAGAGTATTTGCAGTAGATGTAGTTGCTTCCAAAACTCCGTCAATATAAAGTTCCGAACCGGAGATATCAGATGTTCCGTCGTATGTTACTGCAACGTGATGCCAAATTCCGTCATTAATATCTGTTGTAGAAAATTCAATAAAATAATTTGAAGGACTATTATCATTTCTAACGAGAAATTCTAACTTTCCTGTTGATGAGACGTTCATTTCATAACCCGTGTATGGATCAGCTTGATACATCTTTGACACAATTCTTCCACTAACTGCCGTAGTTTTTATCCATGCTTCAATACTGAAAGAATCAGTATTATCAAAATCAAAATTACTTTCATTTGCAATCGTTACATAATCATTTGTTCCGTCAAAATTCAAAGCATAAGTTTCGTTTACCGTGTTCAGTTCTGCTGTATTCCAGTCATTCATTGCAATATGTGTTCCGTCTCGTCCGTTTCCTGTTCTGTCGATTACTTTTGAACCTGTTCCTGTTTCAAAATCATAATATGCGTAAAGGTCTGTTTCCGTTCCTGCAAGTTCAATATACATATTATCCCTTATTTCTTGTATGGTTCTTGCATCACTCCAAAAACGGAGTTCGTCTATTTGACTTACGGAAGAAATACTGAAGCCTGTCCATGCTAATGATGCGTTCATCGCTTTTGTCGAACGCAACTTTCCATTTCTATATAGTTTCCCTGTTCCCGCTTCATAAGTAAAAGCAAAATGTTGCCATTCATTAAGGGTTACAGTTCCATCAGGAAGATTTGAAGTATTCATTAGACATCTTTCTAATTCAATTCATTGATTAATAAAATTTTAGGATATT
>JAOZMN010000035.1:6918-14642 GCA_029934265.1 Bacteroidales bacterium | reverse complement strand
AATACTTTTAATCCTGCAATAGCCGGACTTGGAACTCATACAATTACTTATTCTTACACAAATGCAAACTCTTGTACAAAAACTGCTACTCAAACTATTACGGTAAACGGATTGCCTGTTGTTGATTTTGGCGGATTAAATGCAAATTATTGTCAGAATGTAACAGCTGTAACAATAACAGGAACACCAACTGATGCAAACGGAGTTTTCACTGGAACAGGAATTACAGACGGTGGAAATGGAACTGCAAGTTTCAATCCTACAAATGCCGGAACTTATGATATAACATATACTTATACAAATGGCTCGGGCTGTATTGATACAAAAGTAAAAAGCGTTACCGTAAATCCGGAACCGACAATTACTTTCAATAATGATGCAGTTGCAAATACAATTTGTGCTGGAACAAATGTAATGTTTACCGCAACCGGTGGAACTAACTATGAATTTATAGTAAATACAGTTACCGAACAAAACGGAACTTCAAATACTTATTCAACATCAACACTTACCTCCGGACAAAATGTTTCTGTAATAGTTTCTGATGCAAATACTTGTGCAACAACAAGTGCATTAGTTCCAATAACAGTAAACGCTTTACCAAATGTAACTTTTGCACCTATTGCTGATGTTTGCGAAGGTTCTGCTTTATTTGCCCTTGCCGGAGGACTACCGGCAGTCGGAACATATACCGGAACCGGAGTTGTCGGTGCAAATTTTGACCCGAATGTTTCCGGAACAGGAATACATACAATAACTTACGAACATACAGATATAAATGGCTGTACAAATACCGCTACTGAAACAGTAACAGTAACTGCTTCACCTGTTGTAACTTTCAATCCGCTACCTGACGCTTGTGTCGATGATGCAAGTTTTGCCCTTGCCGGAGGACTACCTGCCGGAGGAACATACACAGGAACAGGAGTTACAGCAAATAATTTTACTCCTGCAACCGCAACAGTAGGAAATCATACAATAACATATACTTATACTGACGGAGCAACAACTTGCTCAAACACTGCAACCGAAACTATAACAGTAAACGGTTTACCTGCAGTTTCATTTTCAGCTTTATCTGATGTTTGTGAAGAAGACGCACAATTTGCACTTTCAGGAGGTTCTCCTTTGGGTGGAACTTATACAGGAGCAGGAGTTTCATCAAATAATTTTGACCCTGTAACTGCAACCAACGGAACTCACACAATTACTTATACTTTCACAGACGGAAATACTTGTAGTAATTCAACAACACAAACCATTGATGTAAATGCAATGCCTGTTGTAACTTTCGGAGCAGTAGCTGATGTTTGTATAAACACACCTGCTTTCATTCTTTCACAAGGAACTCCTGCTTTGGGAACTTATTCTGGAGTTGGAATTTCAGGAGGAAATACTTTTAATCCTGCAATAGCCGGACTTGGAACTCATACAATTACTTATTCTTCCACGAATGTAAGCTCTTGTACAAAAACTGCAACTCAAACTATAACGGTAAACGGTTTACCGATTGTAACTCAAAATCCAATATCAAGTGTTTGTGTAAACGACGGTAGTTTTCCACTTGCCGGAGGTTCACCTGCTCTTGGAACATATACTGGAGTTGGAGTATCTGCCGGAAACTTTGACCCAGTAGTTGCCGGTTTCGGAGTTCACAATATAACTTACACTTTTACAGACGGAAACGGTTGTACGGATAACGATGTTATTCCGCTTATTGTTAATCAATTACCTGTTGTCAGTTTTGCCGCAGTTTCTGACCTTTGCGTAAACGATGACCCTTATTTATTTACAAACGGAACAGGTACTCATGCCGGTCCGGGTGTTATCGGAAATAAATTTTATCCGAATATTGCCGGAGTAGGAACGCATACGCTTTCATACAGTTATACCGACCCGGTAACAGGCTGTACTGCCGTTGAAACTCAAAACGTAACAGTTTTTGATATTCCTGTCGTTACATTTGCTGTAGTAGCTGATGTTTGTATAGACGGAGCGGTATTTAATTTTACACAAGGCTCACCGGTCGGAGGCAATTATTCCGGTACCGGAGTGGTCGGGAATACTTTTAATCCGGCAACGGCAGGAGTTGGAACTCATACAATTACATATTCTTATTCGGACGGAAACGGTTGTATAAATACTGCAATTCAAACTGTAACAGTTATTGACAAACCGGCGGTAAGTTTTGCCGGTCTGTCTCCTACTTATTGTCAATTTGATGCGGCGGTATTGATAACCGGCAACAACGCACCGAACGGAACTTTTACCGGAACAGGTTTAACCGATAATGGAAACGGAACAGCAACTTTCGACCCAACAGTTTCAGGAACTTATAATATTACATATACTTATGCTAATGGAACTGGTTGTTCGCAAATTTATACACAAAGCGTAACTGTTCACCCTGCACCTGTTGCAACTTTGGTAAACGATGCACCTGCAAATACATTGTGCTTGAACGAAGAAGTTATATTTACCGCAGTAGGAGGAGTTTCTTATGAATTTTTGATTGGAGCAACAAGTAAACAAAGCAGTACTTTAAGCAGTTTCCAAACTACTGATTTGGCTGATAATGATGTAGTAACGGTAATTATTACCGATATGAATAACTGTACTGCAAATGCTACTCAAACCATGATAGTCAATCCTTTGCCGATAGTTAATCTTAATGCTTTGGCAGATAAGTGTTTAAACACTCCTGTTTATACTTTAAGTGAAGGAAATCCTGCCGGTGGAACTTATACCGGTCCGGGAGTAAGCGGAAGTGGTTTTACTCCTGCCGATGCCGGAGTAGGCTTACATACAATTACTTATACTTATACAGATGCAAACGGCTGTACGAATACGGCAAATAATAATATTACTGTAAATGCCTTACCTGTTGTAAGTTTCGGAGGTCTTAACGCTTCATATTGTCAGAATGTACCTGCAATTACTTTAACAGGAACTCCGACAAATACAAACGGCGTTTTCACAGGAACAGGAATTACAGATAATAATGACGGAACAGGAACTTTCAACACTTCTGTTTCAGGCTCTTATGATATTACTTATACTTATACAGATGCAAACACCTGTGTAAATGCAGATATTCAAACAGTTACAATTATTCCTGCACCTATTGCTTCTTTAACTAATGATGCAACAGGAAATACAATTTGTCAAGGCGACCAAATTATTTTCACCGCTACCGGAGGAACTACTTATGAATTTAGTGTCGGAGCAACTGTTGTACAGGCAAATAATGCAAACAGCAGTTACACGACAACCGTTCTTAATAATGCTGATATTGTTACAGTAATTGTAACCGGAGGTTCGGGCTGTACTGCCCCTGCAAGTCAGACTATTACGGTAAATCCTTTGCCGGTACTTACTTTCGGAGCTTTGGCAGATGTTTGTTTGAATACCGCTATAATTCCGCTTAGTACGGGAACTCCTGTTGGAGGAACATATTCCGGACCGGGCGTTCTCGGCAACAGTTTTAATCCTGCAACGGCAACAGTAGGAAATCATGTATTAACATATACTTATACAGAGCCTGTTAATTTCTGTACTAATACAATAAATCAAAATATTGTAGTGAATAATATCCCGACCGTTAATTTCGCCGGACTTTCACCTGTTTATTGCGAAGGTGGAGCAGTTGCAATTTTAACCGGAAATAACGCACCAAACGGAACTTTCACAGGAATAGGAATTACCGATAACGGAAACGGAACGGCAAATTATAATCCGTCTAATACCGGAACTACAAATATTACATACAGTTACACAGACGGAGCAACAACTTGTTCAAATTCCGAAGTTCAATCCGTAACGGTAAATACACAACCGACGGCAACTCTTGTAAATGATGCCGTTGCGAATACTATTTGTGCCGGCGAAACTATTAATTTTACCGCAACCGGAGGAACAAATTATGAATTTTTCATAAATGCCGGTTCTGTTCAAAACAGTAGTTCAAATACTTATTCATCGACAACAATATCTGATAATGATGTAATTTCAGTTACAGTAACAGATGTAAATACTTGTACAGGAAATGCCAACAACACAATAACTGTAAATCCGATACCTGTTATTACTTTCACTAATGATGCAACTGCAAATACTATTTGTACCGCCGAAAATATTACTTTCACTGCTTCCGGAGGTTCAAATTATGAATTTAAAGTAAACAGTGTAACAATGCAAAACGGAGCATCAACAACATACAGCACTACCGGATTATCGGACGGTGATAATGTTGAAGTAATTGTCGGCAATGCCGCAAGCTGTACCGTTTCCGGTTCGCAAACCATTACTGTAAATCCGCTTCCAAGCGTAACTTTAATTAATGATGCGACCGCAAACACAATTTGTGCCGGCGAAACTGTATTATTTACCGCTTCCGGCGGGAATAATTATCAATTCTTTATAAATGCGATTTCTGTTCAAAACAGTGCCGTAAACACTTACAGTACAAGCACTTTAAATGATAATGACAATCTGAATATCATAGTTACAAATACTTTCGGCTGTACGGATATTGCTTCAAATGTAATGACTGTCAATAGTTTACCCTTTGTTAACTTACCGGTTTTCGCCGATATTTGTATTAATGCAGGAAACCAAACTTTAACTTCCGGCACACCGGCACTTGGTACATATTCCGGAACGGCAGTAGTAGGTACAACGTTTAACCCCGCACTCGCCGGAGCAGGAACTCATGCAATTACTTACAGTTTTACTGATGCAAATTCTTGTACAAATACGGATACCGAAAATATTATCGTAAACGGACTTCCGATTGTAACTTTAAGCAACGATGCAACCGGAAATAAAATTTGTGCCGGCGAAACTGTAATTTTCACTGCCGGAACAGGCAATAATTATGAATTTTTCTACAATTCCGCAAGCGTACAGAACGGATTAGTAACTACTTATACAAATCCGGCTATGAACAACGGCGATAAGGTTTTTGTTAAAGTTACAGATGCCAATAACTGTTCGGATAGCAGTCCGGAAACAACAATTACAGTAAATGCACTTCCTTCTGTTGTATTTTCGGCTGTTGCCGATATTTGTGTAAATGCTTCGCCATTTGTCCTTTCGGAAGGCTTACCTGCCGGAGGAACTTATACCGGAACAGGCGTAACCGGTGCAACTTTCAATCCGGCAACGGCAGGAATAAATACTCACAATATTACATATACTTATACAGATGTAAATTCTTGTACAAATACGGCAACTCAAACGATTACCGTAAACGGATTGCCTGTTGTAACCCTTGCCGCTTTCGCTGATATTTGTGAAAACGGTGGAAGTGAAACGCTTACCGGAGGTTTACCCGCCGGCGGTGTTTATTCCGGAACAGGAATTTCAGCCGGTGTTTTGAATCCTGCACTTGCCGGAAACGGGACACATAATATTACTTATACTTATACAGATGCAAATTCTTGTTCGGCAAACGATACCAAAACAATAGTCGTTCATGCCGAACCGGCTGTAAATATAGGAGCATCGAATACTACTGTTTGTGAAGGTGTAAATGTATTATTTTCGGCAACTCCCGGTTTTACAAATTATGAATTTAAAATAAACGGTGTTCAAGTTTCGACAGGCGTTCCGAGTACTTACAACAGCTCGACTTTGGTTGATAACGACCAAGTTTCGGTTGTAGCTCGTGATGCGAACAGTTGTTATGCGACTTCTTCCGATATTGCCATGAATATAAATCCGGCACCGGTTGCTTCTTTAAGTTCCGATGCGACAACAATTTGTCAAGGAAACGATGTAACTTTTACGGCTACACCCGGCTTTGCAAATTATGATTTCAGAGTTGCCGGAGCGTCCAAACAAATTGGTTCTTCAAACGAATTTACATCTAATACAATTAATAATTTGGAAGTTGTAACGGTTGTTGTAACAAATATCAGTAACTGTTCCGTAACTCCTCCGGGAATTACCATGAATGTAAATGCGAATCCGATTGCCGTACTTTCTGCAAGTTCTAATCCGATTTGCGAAGGTGATAATGTAACTTTCACGGCAACAGCCGGTTTGGATAATTATTTATTCAAAATTAACGGTATCGAAAAACAAAATAGCAATGCAAATAACTATACTACAAGCGTATTAAGTGATGCAGATGTTGTAACGGTTGATGTAACTAATGCAAATAACTGTACGATAACTGCTTTGCCTGTAATTATGTCTGTTAAACCGCTTCCGAATGTTGTAATGACAAATTCCGGAACAACGGCTTGTGCCGGCGATAATATTACTTTCACAGCCTCCGGAGCTTTCGATAATTATGATTTTACATTGAATACAATATCACAACAAAGTTCTGCCGCTACCACTTTCTCTCGAAATAATTTGGCAGACGGGGATATGGTTAATGTAACCGCAACTTTAAACGGTTGTACAAAAGATGCAGTTGCAACTATTGTAACAATAAATCCGCTTCCTGTTGCACCGACTATTGTAGCATCGAACAATCCGATATGTGCCGGCGATAATGTAACTTTCACAGCAGGTGGTGGTTCTGAATACGAATTTATCGTTGCCGGAAACACAGTTCAAGGTCCGGTTGCTACTTCTGTTTATACTTCAAATTCAATTAATGATAATGAAATTGTAAAAGTTAATGTATTTACTTCTGCCGGTTGTTCGGCTACAAGTCCGGATATTACAATGACAGTTAATTCATTGCCGATTGTAAGTCTTTCTGCCGACGATACCGAAATTTGTAAAAATACTAATGTGAATTTCACCGCTACCGGAGGATTTGCAAATTATGATTTCTTATTAAATTCAGTTTCTGTTCAAAACGGAGCTTTAAATACCTACGGAAATGCAACATTAAACGATAATGATAAAATTTCGGTAATCGTGGAAAATGCGAACAACTGCATAACTACCACACCTGAAATTTCAATAATTGTACATGATAATCCTGTAAGTTCTTTAAGTACGGCATCTACTACGGTTTGCGAAAATGCACCGGTTGTATTTAATGCAACTTCCGGATTTGTTTCTTATGATTTTATGATAAATGGAGCATCGACACAGCTTGGATCCAGTGATAATTTCACAACATCGACACTTAATGATACAGAAGTAGTTTCTGTAACGGTCGAAAATGCAAACGGCTGTACTTTTACCACTCCGGGAATAGCAATGACAGTAAACAGCTTGCCTGTTGCCACGCTTAACGCATCTGCTTCTACAATTTGTGCAGGCGATAATGTAACTTTCACGGCAACACCGGCTTTTGCAAATTATTCATTCAGCTTAAACGGTACGGAAGTACAAACCGGAGCTTCAAACACTTATAATTCTGCAAGTTTATCTAATTCAGATGAAGTAATTGTTGAAGTAACAAATGCAAGTTTTTGTAAAACCACAACGATTCCGGTAATAATGACTGTAAATCCTGTTCCGAATGTTGTACTTACATCTTCCGGAACAACTATTTGTGCCGGTGATAATATTTTATTCACGGCAACGCCCGGTTTTACGACTTATGATTTTACTGTAAACGGTGCAAGTACTCAAAATACCGCCGCTAATACTTTTACCGCAACCGGATTGATAAATAATCAAGTTGTGCAGGTAACTGCTTCGCACTTGGGTTGTTCAAATTCATCTGCCGGCGAAATTGTTACGGTAAATGCAGTTCCGACAGCTACTCTTGTTGCTTCAAACAATCCGATATGTGCAGGAGACAATGTAGT
>JAOZMN010000035.1:0-6908 GCA_029934265.1 Bacteroidales bacterium | reverse complement strand
ACGGTAGCGATTATGAATTTTTTGCAGACGGAACGGTTGTACAAGCATTGTCTGCCGCAACCACATTCTCAAGCACTTCTTTAACAGACGGTCAGATAATTACCGTTGTAACTCAAAATATTGCCGGTTGTACCGATGTTTCACCCGGAGTAACAATGACAGTTAATGCTTTACCGGTTTCAGGATTAAGTGTAAACGATAATGAAATTTGCGACGGCGAACCGGTATTATTTTCTGCAACTCCCGGATTTAACAATTACAGATTTATTCTGAATAGTGTAACTTCACAAAACGGAGGCGGAAACACTTATGCACCGGTCGGTATTGCCGATAATGATGTAGTAGGTGTTGAAGTAACAAATGTAAATAACTGCTCTGTTTTAATGCCGGATATTACAATGACTGTTAATCCTCTTCCTGTTACAACATTAACTCCGACCGCAACAAATATTTGCATAGGCGACAATGTAACTTTTACGGCAACTACCGGATTTAATGTTTATGATTTTACGGTAAACGGAATTTCCAAACAGCAAAGTTTAAGTAATACATATTCTACTACCGGACTAAGCAACACGGATTTAGTAACGGTAAAAGTAACAGATACTAAAACTTGCGAAAGTACTCATGCCGGTATTGCAATGACTGTTAATAATTTGCCTGTTGCAACTCTTGCTGTTGCTCCTTCAAATACAATTTGTCAGGGAACTGCAACAACATTTACCGCAACAGCCGGATTTGCAAATTACAAATTCATGATAAACGGTTCGGAAGTTCAAAACAGTAATTCCAATATTTTTGTAAGTACTACTTTGGCAGACGGCGATATGATTACAACAGAAGTAACAAACGTTTCCGGTTGTAAAATAATAAGCGTTCCGATAACTATGATAGTGAATCCTGTTCCCGTAGTCGGACTTACAAGTACTACCGATGAAATATGCGTAGGCGAGCAAGTTCAATTTGAAGCCACAACAGGTTATCAAAATTATGATTTTACCGTAAACGGAGGAAGTGTTCAAAATACAAGTTCTAATAATTATCAAAGTCTGACTTTGGCAAACAATGATATTGTAACTGTAATTGCAACAAGTAATTCTTGTTCTGCAAGTGCATCTGCTATTATTATGAATGTTCACCCACTACCTGCTGTACCGACATTAACAAGCAATCCGACACCTGCAATAATTTGCAACGGAGAGACGATTGTATTCGATGCTACAGGCGGAACAAATTACGAATTTCTAATAAACGGAATTGTAGCACAAGCAAGTTCAACATCTACATCATTCTCTTCAACTACAATGAATGACGCAGAAACTGTAACTGTTGATGTAATTTCAGCTTTCGGTTGTATTGCAACTCCGGCAGGAATTTCAGTAACAGTAAATCCACTTCCAACAACTGCACTTGCAGCATCGGAAGCAAGTATTTGTACCGGTGATAATGTGATATTCACGGCAACACCCGGATATACAACTTACGATTTTATGGTAGATGGTTTAGTTCAACAAACCGGAGGAGCTAATACTTATCCTACAATTACTCTTGCTGATGCAGAAATAATAACTGTACAAGTTACAGATGCAAACGGCTGTAAAATAGTTTCAAGTCCGGAAACTGTTAATGTTTATGCACCACCTGCAACTACACTTATTAGTGATTATACTGTAACTTGCGTTGGCGAAGAGGTTAATTTTACTGCAACGCCCGGCTTTGTTACTTATAGTTTCCGTGTAAATGCTACACCGGTACAACTTGGAACAGTTAATACTTTTGCAACATCAAATCTTGCACATAACGATGTAGTTTCCGTTGAAGTTACAAATGCCGGTGGTTGTTCATCAATTCACCCGGGAATTACAATGACTATAAATGCTGCACCTATTAGTACTCTTTCAGCCTCCGCAAGTACAATTTGCCAAGGCGATAATGTAGTACTAACAGCAACAGCCGGTTTTGATAACTACAAATTTGTCAGAAATACAGTAGATATTCAAAACGGTACTTCAAATATTTATACTTCTGCAAATTTTGACGAAGCTGATAATATTACAGTAGAAGCTACTAACTCAACAGGTTGTACAGTTGTTAGTTTACCGGTAATAATGACTGTAAACTCTAAACCGGCAGTAGTATTTGAAGCAGATGACAGTAATATTTGCACCGGTGAAACGGTAACTTTCACAGCTACAAACGGCTATGCAGATTATGACTTTATACTAAATAGTGTATCTGCTCAACAAACCGCACTTAATACTTATGTAAAAAACACATTTGCGAACGGCGATATTGTTTCCGTAAATGTTACAAATGCAGCAGGTTGTGTTACAAATAGTTCTCCTATTGCACTTACAGTTTCAAATTTACCTGTAACCGGAACATTAGCGAGTACGACAACATCAATTTGTCCGGGCGAGGAAGTTATATTTACAGCAGCCGGTGGAGCTTCTTATGAATTTTTTATTGATGGAGCTTTAGTTCAAGGTCCTTCAGGAGCAACAACTTATAAATCAACTGAACTTGCAAATGGACAAACCATTTCTACAACTGTTACAAATGCGTCCGGTTGTTCTGCAAATCCTGCTCCAATTACGGTAGCAGTAAGCACTCCAATTTCAGCAGCAATTACAGCCTCCGAAAATAATGTTTGTACTGATGTAGAAGTTACATTTACTGCTTCAACAGGCTACAACAACTACAAATTTATGGTTGATGCAATAATTGTTCAAGATGGAGCTACTAACACTTTTGTTTCAAATAGTTTATACAATAACGATGCAGTTTCAGTAATGGTTAAAGATGCTTCTAATTGTACTGCAACTTCAACACCGATAGTAATGACAATTAACGAACGTCCAGTTGCAGTTCTCCTTAGTAACAATACAAATGTTTGCGAACAGGATACAATCGTATTCACGGCAACCCCGGGTTATTCAAATTACGATTTCTTTGTAAATGAAATCGTTACACAAACCGGTGAAAACAGTATATATTCACCAACAGATTTAAAAACCGGTGATATTGTTACTGTTGAAGTTGGCTATACATCTAATTGTACAACTATAACAAGCGGAATTACCGCATCAGTTTCACCAAAACCGGAGCAACCGATAATTACTGCTCCTGCTGATATTTGCGAAGGTGCTGAACTTGTACTTACAACCGAACTAATAGCCGATAATTACTATTGGACATTGCCTTCCGGCGAAACCGTTACTACTACTTTACCGGAATTAAAAGTTCCTGATGTCAGTAATGAATACTCCGGAAATTATGGTCTAACTGCAAAAACAGGCTCTTGTAGTTCCGATGCTTCTTTACTAAGAAAAGTAATCGTTTCAGAAACCGTAAGTACTAATGCTTTCGCAGGAAATGATATTGCAATCTGTGATTTCAAAGCCACAAATGTAACTCTTACAGCCGGTAATGAAACAAATATTGGTACTTGGACAACAAGTTCAGATGCAATAATTGTCAGTCCGGATTCACTGAATACAGTTGTAACAAACCTTAAGCAAGGCGAAATTTACAAATTCGCATGGACTATTGCCGAAAGTATCTGCAATACAACTTCATCTGATACAGTTATAGTTCAAACACTTGCAATTCCGGAAGCAAACACGGATAACTTGGCAACAGATATGGGACAAGATATTTCAGGCATTAGTATTATTGAAAACGATACAATCCCAAGCGACATTTTCGATATTAGAATTATCGAAGACCCTTCAAAAGGTGATGCTTATGTATATGCAGACGGAACTTTCGATTTCGAGCCTTACGATGCTGAAAACGGAGAAGACAGATTAATTTATGAAATCTGCATAAAAGAATGTCCTGATATGTGCGATACTGCTTATGTAAACATCGAAATAAACGGTAGCATTATTATTCCGGACATCATTACAGTAAACGGCGATGGTGTAAATGATAACTTCATGGTAAAAGGCATAGAATTTTACCCCGAAAATGAAGTTTATGTTTACAACCGTTGGGGTAACGAAGTTTTCCACACAACCAACTACCAAAACGATTGGAAAGGAACATACAAAGGAAACGACCTGCCGGTTGGTACTTATTTCTATATTTTCATAGATTTAAAAACGGGTAAGGTGGTACAGAAGGGGGATTTTACGATACATAGGTAGGGTTAAAAATATTAATTTAAGAAATAGACAGGTATGAAAATTATTGAGAATGCCTTAGATAGAACGGCTGAGTCTTATAAAAAAATGTTTGAAATATTCATTCCTAAAATGAATCATGGTGCTTTTCATGAAGCAAATCAAACTTATTATTTTTGTGGGAATTTAGTTGATGAATTAAATTCAACTATAGAAAATAACAAAGCAGTGGCAAGCCTTGAAGTTGCCATAAAGGAAAATGGAAAAAGTAAACGAATTGATGGGGTTGTTGTATCGCCTGCTACAAAAGAAATATTTTATATAGAATCGAAAAGGTTAGAAAATGGGAATACAGGAACAAAAGGAAAAAGACAAGCCGTATTTGATGATATAAAGAAAATTATTAACGCAGAAAGAGAAAATCTAATTAAAGATATGCTACCTACTTTTTATTCAGATTTTTCACAAGTAAAACAATATATAGTAATTTTAGCTGATTTATGGATAGAAGGGAATCGTAAAAATAGAAATGAAATTCCCTTTTGGTGGTGTGGCGAAGACAAGACAAAGCAGCTTGGGTACTTTAAGGATATTACAGAAAAATTTGGAAAACCTTCAAAATATTTTATTGAAGAGGAACAGGCAAAAAAACTAAATTGGTCTTTTGATAATCAATATATTAAAAGATTTTCCGAGTATGAAATGTTGCCAAAGAAATCTGCTCTGCCAAATTATTGTTTATTAGCAGGTTGTGCAGAGTTGGTGTGAACTCAAAAGTCCTTAAAGGTGGGGGCTAAAGTCAGCCCGACTTTTGAACAAATGCAGTCTTTCTTAAACATCAGACTGTCTTAAAAAATAACTTTATGAGTAAAATATCAGTACAAGGTAAAGAAATTAAAATTTTTAATAGAGAACAAGAAGACTATATATCACTCACAGATATTGCAAAATATAGGAATAAAGATGCACCTGCCGATATTGTAAAAAACTGGATGCGAAGTAAAAGCACTATTGAATTGCTTGGACTTTGGGAAAAATTAAACAATCTTAATTTTAAACTGGTCGAATTCGACCAGTTTAAAAATGATGCAGGTGCAAATTATTTTGTATTATCACCGCAAAAATGGATTGAAACGACAAATGCAATCGGTTTAATTTCTAAATCGGGCAGATATGGTGGAACTTTTGCTCATAAAGATATTGCTTTTGAATTTGCATCATGGATTTCAGTAGAGTTCAAATTATATTTTATAAAAGAATTCCAACGACTAAAAGAAGAAGAAAACAGAACAAAATCATTAGAATGGAATTTACAACGCACACTTTCTAAAATAAACTATCGCATTCATACAGATGCAATTAAAGAACGATTATTACCACCTGAATTATTAAAGGAACAAATTAATTTTGTATATGCAAACGAAGCAGATATGTTAAATGTTGCATTATTTGGAAAAACAGCAAAACAATGGCGACAAGAAAATCCGGACAAAAAAGGTAATATTCGAGATTACGCAAATATTGAACAATTAGTTATTTTAACCAACATGGAAAGCATAAATGCAGTTTTAATACGCAGAGAATTAAATCAAAGTGATAGATTAATAAACTTAAATGAAGTCGCAAGAACTCAAATGAAATCATTAATGAGCAATCCTACAATGAAAAAATTAAAACAATAAAAATATGAAAAAACAACTACTAATATTAATTCTCGCATTATTCTCAACTGGAATATATGCCCAGCAGGACGAAATTTACACACAATTCTACTCTAATGCACTTGTACTAAACCCTGCTTATGCTGGAAGTAGAGAAGCAATAAGTGTACTTGCACTTTACAGAAATCAGTGGGTCGGTTTTGACGGTGCACCAAAGGCATTATCTTTTTCGGTACACTCCCCTATTTTCAGAAGTCCGTCCGGAATAGGTTTTACAGTGCTTAACGATAAAATCGGGATATTTCAAAACCTGTATTTAAGTGCTTCTTATGCCTATCGTGTAGAATTTCCTTTCGGAAAAGTTTCACTTGGTTTAAATGGAAGAATCCGCAGAATACAAACCGACTGGTACGACACAAATCCACTCGACCCAAATGATGCAGGAATACCATATACCGATAATAATCAGTTTATTCCAAACTTCGGGACAGGTGCATATTTTTACAACGATTTTATGTATGCCGGTTTTTCAGTCCCACATCTTATAGAAAGCAAACTTACTACAATGGGAGGCGATGACTCTAAACAACTTCGTCAATATATAGCAATGGTAGGCGGAGTTTACACATTAACGGACGATTTGAAATTGCGTCCCGGATTGATAATGAAATACGTTAAAAACAGTCCATTCCAAATGGATATGAGTATGGGAGTTATATTTTTCGATATGTTTATGGCTGGAGTTTCTGTTCGTTCAAAAGATTCATTTTCAGGAATTTTACAAGCATATTTGAATAATAAAATTTCAATCGGTTACGCACACGATTTTAGTTATACAAAACTTGCAAGTCACCACAAAGGAACACACGAAATTTTTATTTCTTACGATATTCCTTTTGGAAAGTTTGGAGTTGACAATCCAAGATTTTTCTAATATAATGCAAAACTTACTTAATATTTTTTAACAAAAATTTTAAAATTAAACTATGCAAACTGCCGAAATTAAATTAGAAATTTTCAGATACATAGATACTTTAGATACCTCAAAATTATCAAAATTTTACAACATTCTATTTTCGGACAAGAAAAAGACGGAAACCGATTTTTGGAATACTCTTAC
>JAOZMN010000287.1 GCA_029934265.1 Bacteroidales bacterium | reverse complement strand
AATAAACAAAAATAAAAGTGGCATAATGAAACTAAAAAAAAGAAACCCAAGCAATAAAAGAAAATTTATCGAAACAACTTGAAATTGTAAATACAAAAAAAGAAGAACTTGAAAAATCTCATCGCAAGCAAGTTGAACAACTCGAAAATATTGCCGGACTTTCGGGCGAAGAAGCAAAAAAGCAGCTCGTAGAATCCCTAAAAGCAGAAGCCACAACTGATGCCATGCAACACATAAACGAAGTTATGGACGAGGCAAAAGTTAATGCAAAAAAAGAAGCTAAACGAATTATTATACAGACAATTCAAAGAGTAGGAACAGAAACTGCCGTAGAAAATGCCGTAACAGTTTTTCATATAGACAGCGATGAAATAAAAGGACGAATTATCGGGCGAGAAGGACGAAATATCAGAGCATTAGAAGCCGCAACAGGAATAGAAATAGTAGTAGATGACACACCTGAGGCAATTATTCTTTCAGGTTTCGACCCCGTAAGAAGAGAAATTGCAAGGCTTTCACTTCATAAACTTGTTACAGACGGCAGAATACATCCTGCACGTATCGAAGAAGTAGTAAGCAAAACACGAAAACACATAGAAGAAGAAATCCTTGAAGTAGGGAAAAAAACTGCAATAGATTTAGGAATACATGGTTTGCACCCCGAAATAATAAGGTATGTAGGAAAAATGAAATATCGCTCTTCATACGGACAAAATTTATTGCAACATTCACGAGAAACAGCAAGACTTTGTGCAATAATGGCTGCCGAACTCGGACTTGACCCTAAACTTGCCAAAAGAGCCGGTTTACTTCACGATTTAGGCAAAGTTCCGGACGAAGAAATTGAACTGCCACACGCCTTATACGGAATGAAAATTGCCGAACGATGCAAAGAACACCCCGAAGTTTGTAACGCCATTGGTGCTCACCACGAAGAACTCGAAATGACAAGCCTTATATCACCGATTGTCCAACTTTGTGATGCAATTTCAGGAGCACGTCCCGGAGCAAGAAGAGAAATCGCTCAATCTTACATAAACAGAATTAAAAAACTTGAGCAAATACCGTATGAATTCGAAGGTGTTGTTAAAACTTACGCAATACAAGCCGGCAGAGAGCTGAGAGTTATTGTCGGAAGCGAAAAAATATCCGATAAAGATGTAGATACATTATCATTTAATATCGCAAGAAAAATACAAGACGAAATGACATATCCCGGACAAGTAAAAGTAACGGTAATACGAGAAAAAAGAGCAGTGCATTTTGCCAAATAAATTTCACATTTTCGCAAAATTGATACAATAATTTATGAAAAATAAGGTTTAAAATAATATTAAGCCTTATTTTTTTATAAACTTTTATACAGAAATTATGATTAAAAATATTCTTTTATCGGCATTACTTATATTTATAGTACAAGCAAATATTTTTTTACAAGAAGAAACAGACTATAAATCTCATGAAATTCTTAAAGCACTAAACGAATATAGGGCTTCAAAAGGACTCACTCCCGTACCATTTTCAAGAGCAATGACTACCGTTGCAATAGCACACGTAAAAGATTTGGCAGAAAATAATCCCGACAAAGGAGAAAAATGCAATATGCACAGTTGGTCAATTTCGAAAAAATGGAGCGACTGCTGCTACACTCCCGACCACAAAAAAGCACAATGTATGTGGAACAAACCAAGAGAACTTACCGATTATATAGGAAACGGCTATGAAATTGCAGCTTCGTCGTCTGCCGGTGCCGAAATTACAATAAAAAATGCAATGGAACTTTGGGAAAAAAGTTGGGCACACAATGATGTAATGTTAAATCTTAGTCCTTGGGAAGTACCTTGGCAAGCCGTTGGAGCTGCTATATATAAAGGATATGCTGTTGTTTGGTTCGGAAACGAAAAAGATTTAACCAAGCAATAAACAAGCAAATTAAAGCAGATGAAAAAAATATTAAAAACTTTTTTATTTTTGAAATAAAAAGAACTATCTTTGTAGCATAATATTTTTTAACATTTTAATCTAAACCAATGAAAAAAGGAACAGTAAAATTCTTCAATGAAGCTAAAGGTTTCGGATTTATTACCGAAGAAGAGTCTAAAACAGAGTATTTTGTACACGTTACGGGAATTATTGACAAAATTAACGAAGGAGACATCGTTGAATTTGAATTAAAAGAAGGAAGAAAAGGGCTAAATGCAGTAGAAGTAAAATTAGCTTAGTATCATACTCTATTCTGTTTTAAAAAGAGCCTTTCAAAACCGAAAGGCTCTTTTTAAATATTTACTACCCGCAAGCTTCTTTTTCAGCGTGAGGTTTGATAATACTAAGTATTATGACAAAATACAATATTTATAAAAAACTTATTAATCAGGCGAAAGCGAAATTATAAATCTACAATCAAAAATAGTCAATTATACACAGGCAAATTATCATTCCGGTTTTACATAAGTTAAAATTACTTAAAAAAACACACCCTTTTAAATAATTTCGGAATAAAAGAAGTTTAAAGTGTATTATTTTATTTGAAAAATTTGTTTTATGAATACCGGTATTAAATTTCTTTTAATTTTTTTCTTTCTAAGTACAATTTTTTATTCTTGCAGGAGAGATAATTTTTTTGAAGAAAGCAATGTAAAATTAGAATTTTCTCTCGACACCGTACTTTTTGATACCGTATTTACGAGTATCGGTTCGGCTACTCGCAGTTTTACCGTGAAAAATCCGTATAATAAACCGGTTAAAATTTCATCAATATCGCTTGCCAAAGGCAATAATTCTAATTTCAGAATAAATGTAAACGGAAATGTCGGAGATGCAAAAGATGTCGAAATCGGAGCAAAAGACAGCTTGTATATTTTTGTGGAAGTTACTGTAAATCCTGACAGAGACGAAATGCTTGAGCAAGATTCTATCGTTTTTGTTGCAAATGGAATTTACAGCGATATAGATTTGGTGGCTTACGGGCAGGACGTAAATTTGATAAACGGCTATGTTTTGGGCACTCAAACTTTCACCAATAATAAACCGTACCTTATATATAACTCGGTTGCCATTGATACCGGCGCAGTACTTACCATTGATGCAGGTGTTCATTTGTATTTTCATCGAAATTCAGGCTTTTACGTTTGGGGAACTCTCAAAGTGAACGGCACGACGGATGAACCGGTTATTTTTGAAGCCGACCGCTTGGAAGAAGATTATTTTGATGTTCCTAATCAGTGGGAAGGCATTTGGCTCTCGAAAATAAGCAAAGATAATTATATAAATAATGCCGAAATTTTAAATGCTTATATAGGAATACGAGTAGATTCTACGCAAAATGAAAATCCACAACTTTTACTTACCAATTCAAAAATAGAGCATCATTCACTTGCCGGAGTTTATGCTCAAATGAGTAGTATTTTTGCCGCAAATTGTGTATTTTCCGATTGCGGATATTATTCCGTAGCCCTTACACGAGGCGGTTCGTATCAATTTTATAATTGTACTTTTGCAAATTATTGGAGAAATACGGTACGACAAACACCCTCGCTTGTGCTGAATAATTATATTGAAACGGACGATGCAGCTTATTTGTACAATTTGAAAGAAGCATATTTCGGAAATTGCATAATTTGGGGAACTCTCGATACCGAAATCGGTATAGATAATAAATATGCCGGACAAGGTGCTGATTTTAATTATTTGTTTGATAATTGTATTATAAAATATGACGAAAAAAGTAAAATCAATATTGAGGATAAAAATCATTTTACAGATTTGAAAACACCTTCGGAATTTAATTTTGTTGATTATTATACTTATGATTTTCAATTAGATACACTTTCATCGGCTCAAAATGCAGGAAAACTTAATATTATAAATAAATATCCCGAAATTTTAAATACGGACATAATCGGAGAAAGTAGAGTAAATGATAAGGCTCCCGATATTGGAGCTTATGAAAGTTTAAAATAAAATTGCTATCTGAAATAAATTTAACAAATGACAACAAAGTCTTCGGTATTAATAATATACACCGGCGGAACTATCGGAATGATACAGGACACTGAAACTAATTCGTATAAAGCTTTCGATTTTGAAAATATTGCCGAAAAAGTTCCCGCTTTAAAACAATTCGGTTACAATTT
>JAOZMN010000286.1 GCA_029934265.1 Bacteroidales bacterium | reverse complement strand
ATGGGACATCTCGGATTGTTACCTCAATCTATTCATAAATTCGGAACTTACGTTGTAAGAGCAAAAGAAGAAGAGGAAGCAAAAAAACTGATAGAAGACGCTCATATTTTAGAAGAAACAGGCTGTTTTGCTTTGGTTCTCGAAAAAATCCCCGCAAAATTAGCCGAAAAAGTTGCATCGGAAATAAATATTCCGGTTATCGGCATAGGTGCCGGAGCAAACGTGGACGGACAAGTACTTGTAACACACGATATGCTTGGAATTACACAAGAATTTTCACCTCGTTTTTTAAGAAGATACCACAATTTATCCGCCGAAATTCAAGGGGCTGTAAGCAACTATATAAAAGATGTAAAATCGGTAGATTTCCCGAACGAAAAGGAACAGTATTAAAAATAATGTACATTTTACAAATTACAATGAACAACTAAGTACCCATACATAAGTTTTTTTGTATTCATGTTTACATAATAATCACATTATCAATGCTTTGCAAATATGGTTTTACCCCATAAAATAAGTCTAAGACCTTATTTTACATAAAAATTAATTTCTTCGATTGACTCGTTTCCGAGTTTGTCAATAGTTCTTAATTTTACTGTATTGAGTATGTTTGTAGAGAAGCCGCTTATCGAACCGGTATATTTGAGTTCTTTGGCGTTGTTTACTTTATAATAAATATCTTTTACGCCGGTTGTCATATCGGTAGCGGCAAGGTAAACGGTAACATATTTGGAATAAACTTTATAACCGTCCCTTGTTCCGTAAGGTGCTACGCTATAGAAATAGTGTAGTTTCGGAGGAGTGTTATCAAGTATAAACGTAAAATCTTTATTTGTTTTATTGCTAACGTTGTCGTAACAAATAATTTCGATTTTATGCACCCCGCCTTTTAGCTTATTCAAATCAAATGCTCCGGAATAATTTTCGGAAGCCGGTACTCCGTCTATTTTATAAACAATTTTCCCTATACCTGATTCACTATCAACTCCTGTTAATTTGATTTTTGTATTTCCGCTCAAAAAAAGTGTATCACGAGTTACAAAATTAGTTCCTTGAAATTTATAATAAACTTTCGGAGCAGTTAAATCGACATAAATTTTTTCTTCGTTAAATACATAATTTTCGTATTTTGCATCAATTCCTCTTTGGGTCTCCGTTTTGTTTTGCATATTATCGAGTGCATAATATTTCACGGTATGTAAACCTGATATGCTTGGCAGATAAAACGGCTCCGAGTAAGTCATAAATTCAGTACCGGCTTCATCTACTTTGTATTTTATTTCTTTAAGACCGGCTTTGTCATCAACTCCGGTAAGTTTAAGTATGGAGCGTCCGGAAAAATATATTTTACCGTCTTTCGCAAACTGATCGCCTATAATTGTTGAAGATAAAATAGGTGCCATTTTATCGAGATAAAAATTAAATGTTCGAGTTTTACCTTTGTTTTGGACATTATCGAGTGCGTAGAAATTAAATTTATGGTCTCCGTTATCGAGCGAGGCAAGTGATATTGCTTTTCCTGTATATGTTTTTTCTTTCCCTTCATCAAGTTGATACATTATTTTTCCTACTCCGGCAAGCGTATCTTTTGCCATAAGCATCACTTTGGTATGTACTGAAAAAATATTGTTGTAAGTACCTCCTGAAAGTACGTAGTCTGCTGTCGGCGGGGTTGCATCTATACTAAATTCGTCTTGTTTCGGGTCTTCGATATTTCCAACATTATCTACCGAATAATATTTAAGAACATAATCGCCTTCTTTGGGAATTTTAAATTCATCTGTATATTCCTTATAAGGCTCACTGTTAATGGAATAATAAGTTTTTTCGACACCTGATAATTTATCGTTTGCAGCTATACTTACGGATAAATTATTACCGAAATATTTTCTTTGTCCTATATTGTAAGGTTTTACATTCAGGTATCCCGGAAAGGAAATCGGACTTTTGCTGTCTGCATATACGTCCCAAATTACTTCGGTTTTCGGACTTACTTGTTTCCCTGTTACAGGGTCGATTGCCCAGCGAGTCCTGATAGTGTTATCTCCTTCAGTATCAAAATAATACGGTTCTGTGTATTTTTGACTTTTTGAACTTTTCAATAATTGACCCGTATCGGAAGGCGAACTTGCAAGTCTGATATAAACAGGCATTTCTTTATTCCAATATAATTTCCCTGTTTTATCTTTGTAGCTTTTTTTATCGTGTTTTTTTACTTCTTGTGATTGAAGTGAAAAAGATAAAAAAATTAACAAAAATAATCCGGAAATCTTATAAAAAAATGATGTTCCGAAAATTCTATACATATAAGACAATTAACAATGTGCAATTAACAATGTACAATTAACAATGTACAATTAAATGATGTACAATAACAATGCACTTACATAAACACATGAAACAAAGTGTATTAATCTTCCAAAATACACCAAATTAGTCGTTTGTAAGTTTGTTTATTTACAAATTTACTCAAAATTCTCCGTAAAATTAGTTTTTTTAACGGTTTAAGAAAAATAAATAAAATGTTTAGGGAAATAAAATGCAATTTTTTTGCCGGAAAGCTTATTATTAAAAATTATTTTTATATTTTTTAATAATGAGTTTGGTGTAAAATTATTTTGAATATTTAAATTTATACTAAAGTGAAAATGATTTTCGCCCGTACAACTTTGCCAAAGTTTAAAACTTTGGCAAAGTTCAAAAGCTTACCAGATTATTTGGCAATTTTCCGGCAATATTTTTTTTATTTTTCTTTTTTGAGAACGTTCAAATTTATTTCCGGACAAATTTATTTTTTTTAGATATTTTAAGTCGGCAATATTCAACGGTAATTCTATCATTTCGTTTCCTGAAAGGTCTATATATTCAAGTTTCGGTAATTTTGCGAGTATTTCTAATGCTTTTGCTATATCTAAATTTTTATTGAAAGATAAATTTATTTCTTTAAGAGAAGTTAATTTTACAAATTCTTCGGACAAGTCAATTTGGTCGATATTAAACATATTCAATATTTCGAGCGATTGTATTTCCGATATAATGCCGGCGGCTTGTGTAAGGTTTAAGTTCAAATTGCTGCCAATGTCGAGATGTTTCAATTTATTCAAATTTGCCAATTCTTTCGGTAAAGTTTCCAAGTCATTTTTATAAAGATTCAGAATTTCCAGATTTTTAAGTTTCCCGATTTCGGAAGGCAAATATTTTATTTTATTTCTTTCCAAATCGAGTTCTTTGATATTCGGCAGGTCGGTCATTATATTTATGAAAGCAAAAATATCGAGGGTATTATTTCCGTTAAGATTGATTTGTTTTAACGATTTAAGCTTACGAAAACTTTCCGGCAGTCGGTATATTTGATTATCGTTAATCCAAATTATTTCGAGTTTGCTCAGGTGTTCAATATCCGGAGGGAGTGTTTTTAATTTATTGAAACTGATGTCAAGCTCACGCAGATTGATAAATTTTCCGATTTCGGAAGGAATGCAATATAATTTTTTGTTTTTCAGTATCAGCGAAGACGGGTCGAGATAGAGCCTGTCCAAAGCATTCGGACGTTTTTCGATTTGTTCTAATTGGTCTTTCCAAACCAATCTCGATTCTTTTATTTTTGCATTTTGTAAGTTACAATAGTTGCTGCTGAAACCGCTTCCGGATATTTCATTATAGACAATAATTGCTTTTTTTTGTTGCCCTGTATAAAAAAGGCTGTCAGCAAATATTCCCTTTTCGGCTATTTTTATCAGACTGTCTGTTTTTACTTTGGAAGGCGAAAAATATTCTGCTATTTTAAAATTTACTATCGAGTTGTCAAAATCAGAATTTTCCAAAAAATCTTTACCTCCTTCAATGTATAAATCCGAAATATTTTGATATATACTTTGAGTTTTTACGCTCAAACTTTTCTTTATTATTTCTGAATTTAGAATAAAATCTATTAGTTCCGTTGCTTTTTTTCCTTGAAGTTTACTTTGCTTAACAGCTTCGGAAAGTAAGATAATTTCACTTTTTTTTTGTTCGAGTTCTTTGTTTAATTTTCTATTGGTTTTATTTTTTTGTTCTAAATTGTAAGCGGATTGTTTTAATTTAAGATATAAATTTTCTTTCAATAAATACAAGTGTTTCAGGCTGTCTGTCAATAAGTTGTAAGTTCCGA
>JAOZMN010000640.1:595-1142 GCA_029934265.1 Bacteroidales bacterium | reverse complement strand
ACTGAAATATATTGTAACCGATGATATTGGTTCACTTATTCAAGAAGTAACAGCAGCAGACAGGTTTTTCCCCATAGGTACTCCTTCTCAATATGCACCTGTTATGTTAAATAATACAGGGACAACCGATAATTATTTTGTAAGAGTATTTGATGATGTTACCGATGTAGGAACAGAACTTGGAACAACAATTACAAATATTGCAGATGCTGTAAATTTAACTTGGGTAGTAGATGAAGAAATTACCGGAGGTTCGGATTATGACATAACAGTACAATGGAATGATGGAACACCCCCAGAAGGAGCAAGTTTTGACGAACTAATGTGCGGACTCGGATATTATGATTTTACCGGAGCATCATGGATACCTCAACTTGAAGGAGCATCTGCTGGAGGAAATCCATTTACAAGACAACGAACAGGAATAACACAAGACAACGAAGTAGCATTTGCAGTAGGTACAATGAATACACCAATGTCAATGCCCGGTTTGCCACCCGGAAATGCACTTAATTTTGATGGTTCGGACGACTATGTAGAAATTCCT
>JAOZMN010000640.1:289-585 GCA_029934265.1 Bacteroidales bacterium | reverse complement strand
TGATATTGCAGACGAATTTGATTTTGATATTGCAGATGAGTTTACCTTTGATTTTTGGATAAAAACCGTTTCAGCAGGAAGTGATAGAACCATTTTAAGCAAACATGACGGTTCGCAACAAGGATATGTTGTCGAAATGGTTTCCGGAGGGGAAATACGAATGTTTTTTGAAGATAATGCAGATGCAATTATAATAGAAAGTGCAAACTCTGTAAATGACGGTAATTGGCATCATATAGCAATAAGTTATGCCGGAACAAAAGATGAAACCGGCTTTAATATCTATGTAGATGGAG
>JAOZMN010000640.1:0-279 GCA_029934265.1 Bacteroidales bacterium | reverse complement strand
GCCTCACTTGCAGGCTCTTCGTTAAATGCTGAAAATTTAAACATTGGTGGCGATCCCGATATTTCTTATTTTAACGGCGAAATTGATGAAGTCCGTATTTGGAATTACGAAAGAAGTCAAGATGAAATAACATCAAATATTGGTTTAATAAGTCCTTTTGATGAGCTTAATTTAATAGGATATTATCGTTTCGACCAAGGAAATGCCGGAAATGACAATACCGCTTTACTAAATGAAATAATAGATTTTGCAGGCTGTAATCCGGGAGAAATGCACAAT
>JAOZMN010000285.1 GCA_029934265.1 Bacteroidales bacterium | reverse complement strand
TTTCTGTATGATCGATATACGGTCCCATACCGACCATATCTATGTCAAAATTTTTGAAGAAAAATAAATCATCGGCTAAATCTTCGTAAGTCTGAAACGGCAAACCTATCATCACGCCGGTTCCGGTTTGATAACCGACTTTTTGAAGTGTTTTCAGTGCTTTAATTCTTTGGTCGTAATCATGCTTATCGTTTTCAGGGTGTATTTTATAGAAAAGTTCTTTGTTTGTCGATTCTATACGCAATAAAAATCGGCTGGCTCCGGCTTCAAGCCAACGTTTGTAAGTTTCTTCACTTTGTTCTCCTATCGAAATTGTTATACCGAGTTCGTTATTTGAGAGTTTTTGAATTTTTTTAAGTAAATTTTCTACATGACTGACAAACAATTTATTACTTCGTTCTCCGGCTTGCAGAACGACCGATGCGTATTTATTTTCGTAAGCATATTTTGTCGCTGAAAGTATCGCTTCATCACTAATATCATATCGTTCGGTATTTTTATTGCTTGCCCTGATACCGCAATAATAACAATCTTTTTCGCATTTATTGGAAAACTCTATAAGACCTCTGTAATATGTAGTATTTCCAACATATTTTTGCTTTATTTCAGCGGCTTTTTTGTATATTAAATTTCTACCGACTATGTCTGCCTGCAACAAAAAAACTACATCTTCTTTTGTGAGTTCTGCTTTATTCAGAATTTCGGTTATTTTATTTTTCATAAAATTTATAAAATTTGTTTGTTAATGTTCTCGACCTGTTTTTAAATTATAATAATCGCCCGGACTTAAGTTTTTTGTAAATATAAATAATCCAAATACACCAATATTTTTACGGATAATGTATTTGTCTTCGATGCAGTAAGTGTATTATTCAAATTTTCTGTAAATTTTTTGTAAGCATCGGGATTTGAAGTAAAAATATCGTTTTTCCAAACTAAAGACAAAAAACTTCCGGGTGTAAATTCCCAAGAATACTGTATATCCGTAT
Source organism: Bacteroidales bacterium (assembly GCA_029934265.1). Lineage (GTDB taxonomy): Bacteria > Bacteroidota > Bacteroidia > Bacteroidales > JAADGE01 > JAOZMN01. The sequence continues at coordinate 3,188 of JAOZMN010000285.1, read as the reverse complement.
TAAAAGTATTAAAATTTATGTCGTCGGAATGAAAACCGGAAAAATCACATGTCAGCTCGCCTGATTCTTCGAGCGTATAAAATTTATAATATAAAATAGTGGTATTCAAATATCGAAGTTTAAAATTCAACGATGATTTATTTGTAAAAATATAATCTACAGTTATAGTATTCGTATATGAAGTGCGGTCTCTTTCGCCGAAATAAATACTATTATCGGTTTCGGAAAGTCCGGCAAAACCTGTACTTCCGTTTTCTTTTGAAAAATTAGACGAATATATTAAAATTAAGGTCTAAAACTATTTAATGTTGCTTATGCAAGTGTTAAATCAAATACACAACGAGTGAAAACATTAAAACAGACAAGAGTCTGCAATCATAATTTTACGAATTTTAATTCCCTCTTCGGTATAAATTTTCAACAAATATAGACCTTTGTTTTCAATAAAAATATGATTATTATCGTAAAATACTGTTTTAAATTGTCCAAGAATGTCATAAACTTCAATTTTTTCAATTCTTAAAGAACTTCTTATCGAAAAATTACCGGAGGAAGGGTTCGGATATATTTTGATTTTATCTTTTTTTATCTCCGAAACTCCTGCACCTTGCAAATCTATTTCAATAGTTTCGTTTCCTGTGATTTTTATACGTGAGTCGTAAGTTTGGTGAACATCGGAAGAAATTTCAAAATACAAACCTGCGGAAGTCGTGGCATAAAGTCCTGTAAAACTTGCTTTACCTTGCGAATCTGTTTTTTGTTCTCCATAGCCGATGATTTTTATTGTCGCATTTTCTACCGGTGCAGTTTGATTAGTTATTGTAAAATCGGCAGTATATTTTGTCGGAGTTTCGCTTGGAAGTTCGATATAATCTACCCAAGCACAATCGCTTCCTTTTGAGGTGTAATCATCTTTTTTGTATTCCCAAATAAAAGTGTGCTCTCCGGCTGAAACACTGTAACTCTCTTGCGACCAGTCATCTTCTCCGCTCCAAGCAGCTTTTTGTTCTCCGTCGATATAAAAATTCATAAAATCATAAGTTGCTTCGGAAGATACTTTTTTGTAAAAACTTATTTTTCCTTCCGGTATAGTAGTTTTTAATTGCATTTTACTTTCTGAAAGATTATCAATTTTTCCCGATTTCATGGAATAAGTACCGTCTAAGACCTTATCTGTACTTCTTGCCCAGTTTACGGTTCCGGTGAAAGTATATTCGGAGGGTATTTCAGCTTCAAAACTTTCGCCTTTGCTTGCAAAAAGTTGAAAATTATTATCGGTTATATCATTACTTATTGTTATTTCTTGTTCGGAAGTCGAAAATCCAAGTTTTTCTATACCTATAGTATAAGTGCCGGCAATAAGTCCGGTAATTTGATATTCGCCGGAGGTATTACTTGTAAGTTCCGACAAAGAAGAATTTAAAAATTTAATTTCAGCATTTTCTATCGGTTCACCGGTTTGTGCTGCAATAATTTCTCCGGATATATTTACATATTTGTCGAGTTTGATATTAAAACTTTTATTTTTTGCAAAAGACTCATCATACAAAGCAGTTCTATAACCGTCTTTTGATACGCTTACTTTATATGTTCCTGCAGAAATTCCGGTAAATGAATAATTACCTTGCGAATCTGTTTTTGCGGTATAATTATTTTTAGAATTACTCAAACTTATCTCAACATCTTCTATAATATTATCGTCATTATCGAAAATTTTACCTTGCAAATTAATATCGGCAAGCGTCCCGCCGAAAACGACATCGACGAAAGTTGTATTTTTATCGGTAACACTTACGCCGGTTACAGTTATATCATCGTAACCGGAAGTCGAGAAAGTAAGATTATAAGTTCCGGGTTCTATAAAACGGTGATAATCACCATTTTCATAAGCTGTAACGACTTGTGAATTATCTTTATCGTGTCCGGAAATCGTAATTGTTGCCTGTAATGCTTTGCCGGTATTGTCGGTTACGATACCTCTTATTCCGTACAGACTTTCAGCCATATAATTAATTAACGATGTTTTATTATACTTCCAAAATTCTTCCAAGCGAGAGGCCGGAATTATTTTTACAGTGCTTAATTCGACTGTTATTTCTCTGCAATTTTTGTAATAATTCATATAATCTTGTCGTCCTCCACTTATGTAATACCAATCACTGCCGATTGTAACTCCGCTTGGCGTAACTTCCGATAAATAAGATGAATTTTCCGTTCGTGCCGATTTCACATAATCCTCCCCTACCCTTTTGTACCAATTTACATCTGCATGAGAGCGAGAAGACGACCAAACGTCCCAAGGAATATTAACAACTTCATCGCCTCCGTGAAAATTTGCGGAAAGTACAAAATTATAAGTATTCGCAAAATTTATCATTGCTTGTGTTTCCTGCCGGTAATTAGTTTTTTCGCCTGTTTCAGCGTCCGGAAAATCACGATTGGGGTCTGTTCCGCCTGAAAGTTCTCTTTGTGCGGAAGCTACTGTATTATCACCGCCGGCATAGGTTCCGTCCGGATTTGCAAGCGGATTTATGAAAATTTCGATATTATTTATGTAGTTTGTAATATTTTCGTCTTTTCCGTAATTTGTCAGAAGAAAATCTATATAACGAAGCATCAGCAAGTAGCCGGTAGTCTCATCTCCGTGCATTGTCGAAGTGTATAAAAAATCAGGTTCAGCTTCGCTTTGGTTTACATTATCCGAAATTTTAAGAGCGACAATATTTCGTCCCTCTTTGCTTGTTCCGATATTAACGAGTTTGCAAATCTTCGGATAATCAGACGACCATTTAGTCATCATCGCCAAGTAAACATCATGAGTAGGATATTTATTCCAGTCCGACATTTCATCTATACTTGTTGCCATCGAAAATGATTTCGGACCGGCTGTATTTTTCTTTAATTCTTTATAATTATATCCGAGTTTTTCAAATTCGGAAAATTCCGAAGCATTTGCATACGCCCAAACCGTATTATCTTTATAATTATCTATCGAAATTATTTTACTTAATTCTTTAAGCTCTTTTTTATTCTTAATTTTGAATTTAAAATGTTTTGTTTGCGAAAATCCGGTAAGAACAAAAAATATCAGTACTGAAATTGTTAAAATCTGTTTTTTCATTATATATTTTTTAAAAATTTTTGGTTGCAAGCTTTCTTACATTTTCATTAAAGTAATATATGAAAAT
>JAOZMN010000284.1:1418-4185 GCA_029934265.1 Bacteroidales bacterium | reverse complement strand
AGGAGAATATACTTATATAGATATTGAAAAACTTCTTGAAACCGTTTCGCCGGAAACATTTCTTTATGAATTTATCAGGGAATTTAATTTTACGAATAAAGTTGCGAATAATATTTTTGAAGCAATAAACGGTGATTCCGGAAAATTATTCAATTCTTCTACTCATCGACTTCTGAAAGACAGGAAAAATTTAATAATCAAGCAAAAAACGGTTCAAGAAAAAGTAAATATAAGTATTTCCAAAGATATTAAAGAAATTTTTACTCCGGTACACCTTATATTTAAGATACAAAAAATTGATAATAATTTCAAAATTAATAAATCCGCAAATATTGCAAGTATTGATGCCGACAAACTTGATTTTCCTTTAAAAATACGAAACCGGAAAAATGGTGATTATTTTCAACCGATAGGAATGAGAGGACGCAAATTATTGAGCGATTTTTTTACCGACCAAAAATTTAATATTTTTGAAAAAGAAAAAACTTTTGTTCTGACAAGTGCCGATAAGATTGTCTGGATTATAGGACATCGTCCGGATAACAGGTTCAAAATCACCGACAAAACGAGAAATGTACTTTTGATTGAAATGATTAAAAAATAAAAAAATGACCATTTCGGAACTTTTAAATTACGACAAAAATCATATCAGGCACCCTTATACTTCCACGTCAAATCCTTTGCCTGTTTATCTTGTCGAAAGTGCGAACGGTGTTTACATAAATTTAGAAACCGGAGAAAAACTTATTGACGGAATGTCATCGTGGTGGGCGGTGATACATGGTTATAATCACCCTGTTTTGAACAAAGCTGTTGAAAATCAGTTACAAAAAATGTCGCACGTAATGTTTGGAGGGCTGACTCACGAGCCGGCGGTAAAACTTGCCAAAAAATTGATAGATATTAGTCCGAAAAGTTTACAAAAAGTTTTTTTTTCGGATTCCGGTTCGGTAGCCGTTGAGGTTGCCATGAAAATGGCTTTGCAATATCGGCACGCAAAAAAACAATTCCGGAAAAATGAATTTCTTACCATAAAATCAGGCTATCACGGGGATACTTGGAATGCAATGTCGGTTTGCGACCCGGTAACAGGAATGCACAGTATTTTTAAGGAAAGTTTGAGAATACAAAATTTTGCAGAGCAACCGAAAACACGTTTTGGCGAAAAATTATTACAGGAGGATATTGATAATATCGAGAAAATCCTTATCGCCAAGCATGATAAAATAACGGCTGTAATACTTGAACCGATTGTGCAAGGAGCAGGTGGAATGTGGTTTTATTCCGGCAAATATTTGAAAGAATTGAAAAAACTTACTCAAAAATACGATGTTCTTCTTATTTTGGACGAAATTGCTACGGGTTTTGGCAGAACGGGAAAACTTTTTGCTTGCGAATATGCCGGAATAGAGCCGGATATTATGTGTTTGGGTAAAGCAATTACAGGCGGTTACATGAGTTTTGCCGCAACTCTTGAAACTGATGAAGTTGCAAATACAATTAGTTCCGGCGAACCGGGAATTTTCATGCACGGACCTACTTTTACCGGCAATCCTTTGGCTTGTGCGGTTGCAAATGCTTCTATTGACTTACTTTTTTCTTATGATTATTTGAAAAAAATCAAAGAAATTGAAATCCAAATGAAGCAAGAACTCTTACATCTTAAAAATAATAAAAATGTTGCAGATGTTCGTGTTTTGGGAGCTATCGGGGTTGTGGAAATGAAAGAACCGGTAGATGTGGCAAAAGCACAGGATTTGTTTGTAAAAAACGGTGTTTGGATACGTCCTTTCGGAAAATTGATTTATATAATGCCTCCGTATATTATTGAAAAAGAACAATTAAGCAAACTTTGTTCTGCGATTGAAACGGTAGTTTCTATTCTGTTTTAAAAACGTTTACCAGTTCTTTCAGTTGCTCTGCTTGTGCGGATAATTCTTCTGCCAATGCCGCCATTTCTTCTGCGGAAGCTGAATTTTCGTTTGCAAGTTCGGTTAATTGGTGAACAGAATCATTAATTACAAAAACTCCTTTTTCTTGTTCTTTGCCGGCTTTTACAATTTCGCTTACAAGGTCGGAACTTTCAATGATTTTGGAAATAATATCTCCTAATTTTTCTTTAGCAAGACCAGAAATTCTTTTACCTGAGTTTGAAAGTTGTTCAATTTCTTCGGAGGCAACTCTGCTTTTTTCTGCCAAACTTCGTACTTCATCGGCAACAACAGAGAATCCTTTACCGGCTTTGCCTGCTTTCGATGCCTGTATGGCTGCGTTTAAAGATAATATATTTGTTTGAAAAGCAATATCTCCTATCACGGAAGTTCTTTTATTGATTTCTACTACGGAATCTATTGTTTCGATAAATATTTTGTTGTTTTGTTTGAGTTCTTCCGCAGAAGCCGATACCATTTCTTCCGTATAGCCTGCCATTTCAGTATTTGAACTGATAGTTGCCAGCATTTGCTCCATTGAGCCTGCAATTTCTTCATTTGTAGATGATTGCTCGTTTGCCCCGTTTGATATTCCTTCTGATATTGCACTTAATTGTCCGCTTGCATTAAAAACAGAAGTTGCCATAACCGAAATATCTTTAATAATTTTATTGTAATTTTTATTTATTTCATTAATAGAGTTGTATAAATCTCCCATTTCATCAACTCTTTTGCTTTCCAATTTAAAATTTATATTTTTTTCTGCAATTTTTTTGAGTGCGTCTTTGGCAATCATAAGCGGTTTGAGTACAATATTTTTTATTAAAAGAGAGTTC
>JAOZMN010000284.1:0-1408 GCA_029934265.1 Bacteroidales bacterium | reverse complement strand
ACCGAGTAGTATTAATATTACGGGAAATATTGAAATTACAACAAAAATCTTTTTTGTGAGTTTATTGTAGATAGTTGTAATGTCATGTGTATAATAAATTGCACCTACGTTTCGTCCGCCGGCATCTACCAAAGGAAAATAGCCTATTGTATATACTTTCTCGTTAAGTTTAAAATTAGTTCCGTTTATTCCTTTGTGTTTTCTGTATTTTCTTCCAATTTTAAAAATATCTGTACTATCGGTTGTTTGAGATAAAATCACTTTATTTTTCAGCTTATTCCAGTTTGACATATCGGGATTTTCTTTTTGAGCATTTTTCCATTTTTTTTCGTTTAAATATTTTTTTTCAACCACCACAACGAAATCATCACCGGTTCTTTCTTTCATAACTTTGAAAAAATTATCAATTTCCTCTCCGACTTCCATATAGCCTATAAGTTGCTTACTGTCATTGTAATAAGGGTGTACAAGTCGTAAAGCAAAAGCTGTTTTTCCGAGTTCCAAACCGGAAGAATAAGTTTTAGTTTTGATTGCATTTTCGTATGTGAATCTTTTTATTGTGTCATTGTTTTTTTGACGATTATGTACTCGCAAGAAGCACGTTTTATAAGGTTCGGGTCTGATGTAATAGGTGTGAGTTATGTCGTATTTGGACTTTATTAAATCGAAGGTTGGCTTGGTGTGTTTATAGAGGCTGTCAATATTGTTTTCTATAAAAAGTTGTTTAGCATTGTTGTCTCTCATTAGTAAGTCCAATGCTATGGACAGCTTTTGTGTTTCGCTTTCCAATACCGAATTAAAAGATATTTCGGTTGTTTCTAATATCCTACCGGAAATCTCTTTAAGCTCGTTTTTATAGGCGGTAATCATTACCGTTGCAAGAAACGTAATACTGATAAAAGAAACAATAGATAAGATTATTACAATTTTTGCTTGGATACTTTTTTTCATGAGTGGTTCTTTATGTTTATCAAAAAGTAATGTGCAAATATCTTGCCGAGTAATATTAAAATGCTATTCTTTTTTTAATTACGAATTATATATAATATTATGAATAAATATTAAACGTAATTTTATGTAAAATTAATATAATAAGAGTGTTAAATAAAATTAACAGTATTAAAATATCAAACAAAAATCAACATGGCTACATATGTAGCTATGTTGATGTATTAGTTTTTAAGGAGTTTTTTTAAAATACTCCTCCATTTTTATAAATTTCTATTTGAACTTCGGAGAAGGGTTCTGCTTTTGTCGTTTTATTATTTTCCAAATTAATAAGCTCGCCTGTTTCAAAATTTATGCTTATTTTGTCGCCGTCTTTTAAATTTATTTCTTCTACCGATTTATAAGTAACAATCGGGAAAGCTGCATTTATTGCGTTTCTTTCGTAAATTGCTCCGTAAGT
>JAOZMN010000283.1 GCA_029934265.1 Bacteroidales bacterium | reverse complement strand
GTTGTTTTTTTGTAAAGATACAAAAAAACAACTCAATTTCAAACTTGAGCCTAAATTTAAAAGTTTTGAAAGTTTGTGTGTTTAATAAAAATGCAGAAAAAACCAATGGTTCTCTGCATTTTAAATCATTAATCGTCAATCATCAATTCTAAAATCCGATGCCACTGCCTAATTTTATGGTATCATCGACTTTTATTTCTTTTACATCGTCGATGGTTAATAAAGCTTGTGCTTTTTTAGTACGTTTTTTGGCAGACATGGAAGCCATTCTCAAATTTTGTTTCATAATGGCTGTTTCTACAATTTTTCTTATTGTTCGAGCGTTTCCGAAGAATTTATCTCGTTTTTTGTGTAATTCTTTTAAATATTCTTTCAGATATTTTTCAGCTTCTTCGTCCGGTTTCAGATTTTCGATATTAAGCATATAAACAGCTATTTTATAAAGCGTTTCCGCATCATAATCGTTAAAGTGCATTGTTTTGTCGAATCTGGATTTTAATCCGGGATTTGTTCTGAGAAAATTATCCATATTTTCGGGATAACCTGCAACTATTACGGCAAATTGTCCTCTTGAATCTTCCATTTTCTTTAAAATAACTTCTATTGCTTCACCGCCGAAATTATTATTTCCTCCGGAGGACAACGAATAGGCTTCATCTATAAAAAGCACACCTCCCATTGCTTCTTCTAATTTATCTTTGGTTTTTATTGCAGTCTGACCGACAAATCCTGCAACGAGTCCGTCTCTTCCGGTTTCTACAACATGACCTTTTTCGAGCAATCCGAGTGCTTTATAGATTTTACCCATTATACGTGCAACGGTAGTTTTTCCTGTACCGGGATTTCCTGTAAAAACTGTGTGCATCGAAAATTTATTCAATACATCTTTGCCTGTTTCTCTGTAATATCGTACAAGTTTTATAAGTTCGTTTACGCTGTTTTTTATATTATTCAGACCGATCAAACTGTTGAGTTCGTGCAAACCTTCTTTGAGCAGTTGCTCTTCGATTGGTATATCGACAGTTCGCTTGAGTTTGGAGCTTATTATTTTATCGACATCTTCAAATGTTATAGTCGCCAACTCGTCGAAAGTCAGGCTTTTAACATCGTCTCGTTTCATTAAACGCAATCCCATATTCATTTTTCCTTCGTCAATAAGTGAATATGCGTAACGTGCGTTTCCGAAAGTTCGGTCTCTGTTTCTATAAGCCTCAATTAGCGTTTTTTTGATGAAATCCGATGCTTCATTTGTGAATTTTACCGAACGTTTAACAGCCGCATATTCTGCAATATCGAGTAGTTCGTCGGGCAAATAATCATCAAATTTGAAATAATATTTTACTCTTGATTTCAGTCCGGGATTAGAATTTATCATCAATTCGGTTTCTTTCGGATAACCTGCCATCATAATTGCAATATCTCCTTCGCCGTCGGACATTTCTCTTACAAGAACTTCGATAACTTCTTTTCCGAAATCCTTTTTATCATCGGCAGAACGATAAAGCATATATGCCTCGTCTATAAATAATATTCCGCCTCTTGCTTCGTCTATTGCGTCTTTTACTTTCGGAGCAGTTTGTCCTATAAATTCGCCTACCAAGTCGGCTCTGTCCACTTCGTGAACGTGTCCTTTGGAAAGCAAGCCCATTTTTTGATATATTTTCCCCAGCAATTTGACAACCGTTGTTTTTCCTGTTCCGGGATTTCCCGTAAAAACGCTGTGAAGAGTAATACCTTCGGTGTCATCGAAACCTTTTTCTTTTCTTAAAGATAAAAAATCAAGGTAACTTATATGGTCTTTTATTTTTTGCTTTACGGATTTTAATCCGATAAGTTCATCAAGCCGTTTGAGAACGTCTTTAAGGGTTTCTTCTTCTTTACCTGTTTCTTTTACAGTCTGTTCTATAGCTGTATTTCTGGAACTTTTGGCAAGCTCGACAAGTCCTTTAACATTTTTCTTGCCTGTATCGAAAGATACGGACGCTACACGAACGTCCATAAAAATAATTTCGACATAATAACTTTTATCTTTCCACGAACCGGGTGCATTGTTGCCCCAGCCTCTGTCAAAAGTGAAATCTGTTCCCTTCGATTTTTTTTCGATATAACGCAAAGTCTCTATTTGAGCTTTGTGTTGTCCTGCTTCGTTGTAAAAATTGGTAAAATATTCTAAATTCCACGCTTTGTTTGTTTTACTGCGAATGGTAAGTTCTACCCAAACATATTTTGTGTCCTGTTGGTGAAAAGTCGTAAAATATTTTCTCTTTTCAATTGGAGTTTCCCACGCATTTGACGATCCTCCGAAAAGTTTTATGTTTATAATATCAAAATACGGATTTTCTTCTACGGTTACGAGACCTATATCTTCTATAAAGAAATTTTCCGAATCGACTAAAATTCCGTCTATGTAACCTTCGCAGACGTATTTCCCTTTTTCCCAAAAGCCACCTTTGGTGTCCACACCCCAGCTTTCGTATATATCTACAACATTTTTATCTCTTGTAATTTCGTGTTCGCTCTCCAAAGAAAAAATTTCTTTTCTTTCTTTTTTTGTAATATCAAAAGTTTTAATTGTGATTTTTGCACTCCAATCATCTTCGTCAAATAATTTATTGTAAAAAGAAAATTGTGTTCTTATGTAAGAAATTTCAGATTTATCGAAAACTTTTCGGTATTTTTTGGTAGAGTAAGCCATCCATTCTGAGGAGGAATAAATTTTTAACTCTTTTTGTTTGAATGGATTACCGTATTTATATCCCTTTTTTGGCATAGCTTTTATTTTTGTTTTATATTTGACTTACAAAAGTAAATATTTTTTTTGAAAAACGCAGTTTTTTATTTACAAATTTATATAAAAATATAAATCGAAAATATCATGCCGGTTTAGAATCGGATTTTTTTATTTTAGTATAGCATAACACAGCGAAGCTGCAAACAAATTTTTAAATTGTGAAATTTTGAAATTGTAAAAAAAAGCAAAAATTTATACTTTTTTTTCGACTTCAATTTTTTTTAAAAACATTACAGCTCTTTTTATAAAAAAAACTGTGTTTAAAAAACATGATTTTGCAACATGATTATATAACAACAATCCGCCTGACTGCATTTCGCTGTATGACGGATTGTTGTAAGTATTAACGAGTTTGGTATAAAGTAGTAATGCGAAATTTATTTTGCTGATTTTCAATAAGTTAAAATACGAAATAAATTTTATAGTACACTTTACAGATAGTACACCTTATTGTTGAGTTGCTTCATATACGAAACCAAAAACTTTTTCGAGTATGTCGCTTGCCCATTCAAACGGATTTTTTCGGATACGTTTTTCTTGGTCTCCGACTTTTAAGAATAAGCCGTCTAATGCTTTTTCTGTACAAAATTCTCCTAAATCTGTATTTACTCTTTTGTCGGCTGAAACAAGTAAATTATAGGTGTTTGTGAGTTTTTCCCATGCTTGGTTTGTGGTTAAATCGCCGAGTAATTTTTTATCTAACGATGCTCCTATTTTGGGGGCGTAAGCTCCTACGAGGTCGTTATAAGTTCGTGATTTTAAATAGCCTGTTGCAGCAGTAGAGTCAAACTCTCCATTTTTTGCCGTGTTTTTTCCTTGCAAAATATTTAATCCTTCTTCGATGGTTATGCCGGTTATTGCGTCCACGAATATTGGTTTTGCATCTTTTGCCGCATCTTCCGCCGAACGGTTAATTCCGAGGACTACGTCTTCAACCATAGCATCGCCTCCGGGAATATAATTGATGTATTCTAAAATTTGTTCTGCTTCCGGCGGAAGAAGAATTTTTACAAGTTTGTCTTTGTAATAACCGTCTGATGCACTCAAAATTACCGTTGAGGTATCCGTACCTTTATTCAAGGCGGCTTTTAAGCCTTCGATTATTTCTTCCGAAGAAAGTTGTCCGTCCGAGACATCGGTTAGTTCATCGCAAGCGGTAAAAAACAGCAATGAGGGAACAAATAATAGCAATAAAATTTTTTTCATTTTTAAATAATTTGAATTTATAAAATTTTAACGTGTAAAGTTAAATAAAAATTACTTAATTTCATAATTCGAAATAAAAAAGCCGGAATTGCCCGACTTTTTAAAATTACAAAGCTCCCGTCCGGTCAAATATTTTTATTCGCAATGTGTCTTTTTATACAAAAATACAGTACTTTTTTGAAAACTAATACA
>JAOZMN010000639.1 GCA_029934265.1 Bacteroidales bacterium | reverse complement strand
TTTTGGCAATTATTGGAAATCCGCCGTATTCAATAGCTTCTTATAATAAATCGGAGTTTGAAACCGACCTGATGAAACTTTACAAAAAAGATATTAAAGGCGAAAAATTAATCGGAATTTTATCTGATGACTATGTAAAATTTGTGCGTTTCAGTCATTGGAAAATAGAAAAGGCGGGTAGCGGAATTGTTGGTTTAATAACAAAAAACACATATCTGAATATTGCCGCTGCAAAAGGAATGCGTAAACAACTACTCTTAACTTTCGATAAAATTTATATTCTTAATCTGCACGGTAAATTATATGAAAAAACACCCGAAGGCGAAAAAGACCAAAACGTATTCGATATTCGTGTGGGAACGGCAATTATGATACTTGTTAAAATAAAAAACAAGAAAAAAGAAACTTTTGCGGAACTGTATTACAGAGACTTATACGGTGAACGTGATTTTAAATATGACTTTTTAAATAAAAAAAGTATCTTCTCGACATTTCGTAAAAAAGACAAACTGAAAATTGATACAGAACATTTCTTTTTTGAAAAAAAGAATTTTAATAATCCGAAATTATATAATACCTTCTTTTCTGTTGATAAAATATTTGGTTTTATTAACAGTGGTATGAAAACCGAACGAAATTATATAACATTACAAAATACAAAACAAGAAATTAAAAATGTAGTTCGTAGTTTCAATAACTTTTCAGTCAATGAAATAAAAGAAGCATACAAAACAGAAGATAGTAGGGATTGGAAAGTTATTAACGCAAAAAAAGATATTCAAATAAATTACAAAAAAGATTTATATCAAGAAATTAATTATAAACCTTATGAAACAAAATGGACATTTTATACCGGAAAAAGCAAAGGTTTTCATGGAACACCGGGTAATAAAATGGTTCAAAATTTTATTAACAAAGAAAATATCGGGTTTGTCATAAAAAAAAGAAATTTTGAAAATTATTATACCCAGTGTTTTGTTATTAATAAAATAACAGATATAAATTTTTTAAGCGGACAATCTTATATTATTCCTCTTTGGCTTTACAAACAAAACGGCGATGTTTTTAATGGAAACGGCAAAGGAAAACATCAAGTTTCAAACCTAAATGCAGATTTTGAAAAACTTTTGGAAACAACTTACAATAAAGAAA
>JAOZMN010000034.1 GCA_029934265.1 Bacteroidales bacterium | reverse complement strand
AGACCCTTAGGGTTTTAAGTAACAAGGTGTAAATCAAATATTTAGATTTATTAAATTTTGTTAAATCAAACCCTAAGGGTCTTTCTATACCGAACTCAAGGTTAAAACTCTTTCAAATTAATATTTTTTCTAATTTCTTTTTTTTGAGCATTTTTCTTCTTGTCTTCCAAGCGATTTTTATGCCAAGTTTTGGAAGGAAGTACTTTTTTTCGTATCGTAGGTTTTATTAATGCTTTTTCTATAATTTCGTAAAATTTACTGATACAAATTTTCTTATTTTCCGACAGACTGCGTGTTTCTTGCGAAGTAATTATCAGCAATCCGTCTTTTGTAAGTTTGTTTTTAAGATTTTCGAGTACTAAAATTTTTTCTTCCGGATTTAACAATAAAGATTTATTCACATCAAAACGAAGTTCGGCTTTAGTGCTGACTTTATTTACGTGCTGTCCGCCGGGACCGCTGCTTCGTACTGCGGAAAATATAAATTCGGTGTTAAAATTTCTTTCCATAATTAAATCAATATTTCACCTGTCATTTCTTTCGGAATTTCCATTTCCATTACTTTCAGTAAAGTAGGTGCGACATCTGCAAGAATACCGTTTTTAATTTTTGTATGATTTTTATCAACCAATATACAAGGAACAGGATTTAAGGAATGTGCCGTATTCGGTGTTCCGGTTGGATTTAAAGCATAATCGGCATTTCCATGGTCGGCGATTATCAATACGGAATAATTTGATTTTTTTGCCGTTTCTACAACTTTCTCCACACAAGAATCAACCGTTTTTACAGCTTTTTCGATAGCCTGATAAATTCCTGTATGTCCTACCATGTCGCCGTTTGCAAAATTCAAGCAAATAAAATCGTATTTTTCTTTTTCGATTTCCGTAACAAGTTTTTCGGTAACAATTAAAGCACTCATTTCGGGTTGCAAATCGTAAGTTGCAACTTTGGGCGAAGGTACGAGTATTCGGTCTTCTCCTTCAAATTTTGCCTCACGACCACCTGACATAAAGAAAGTTACGTGTGCAAACTTTTCGGTTTCGGCAATTCGTAATTGTTTTTTACCGGCTTTTTCGAGAAGTTCACCTATGGTATTATTTAAGTTTTCTTTATCGTAAACAATATTTATGTTTTTGAAATTTTCATCGTAACGGGTCATTGTCAAATAATATAAATCTAAGGTTTTCATACCTTCGTCCGGCATATCTTCCTGCGTAAGTACGGTGGTAATTTCACGAAGTCTGTCTGTACGAAAATTATAACAAATAACTACATCACCATCTTTAATTTTTCCTATCGGGTTGTCATATTCATCAACAATTATAACCGGTTCGATAAATTCATCTGTTTTTTCTTGCGAATAAGAATTTTCCACTGCTTGAATTACATTATCGAATTTTTTACCGATACCTTTTACCATTAAATCATAGCCTTTTTTTACACGCTCCCACCGCTTGTCCCTGTCCATTGTGTAATATCTGCCGATTAAACTTGCAACTTTTCCGTTGGAAGTTTCGAGATGTTTTTCTAATTTTCGGATATATCCCAAACCGCTTCGAGGGTCTGTATCTCTGCCGTCGGTTATAGCGTGTATATAGACTTTCTTCAAACCATATTCTCCTGTAATATCGCACAATTTATGCAGATGTTCTTGCGAAGAATGTACGCCTCCGTCTGAAACAAGTCCGATAAAATGAACGGCTTTATTGTTTTCTCCGGCATATTCAAAAGCATTTTTCAATACAGTATTTTCTGTAATAGAATTATCTGCAACAGCTTTATTTATTTTGACAAGGTCTTGATATACAACACGCCCGGCACCGATATTTAAGTGTCCGACTTCCGAATTTCCCATTTGTCCTTCGGGCAAACCTACGTTTTCGCCGGAAGTTTGAAGTGTAGAATTCGGATATTCCGATTTTAATTTATCGAGATATGGTGTCGGCGTATTATAAATTGCGTCTGACTTGCTTTTATCACCGATTCCCCAGCCATCAAGTATGATTAATATTGCTTTTTTGTCCGATTTCATATATATTGTAAATTTTGAAGTTGTGAAGTTGTTAAGTTTATTAATTCAAACTCGGTAAAATGCTTATAATTAAAAATTTAATGAACTATTGATATTATTTAAGCTAATAAATTTTTAATTCCGACAAATATACCTTTTTTTTGTATAAAATTAATAAAACATGAACGAAAACATTAAAAAGGCATTAAAAATCACAATTTTTTTTGTGATAGGAATAGTAATATTTTGGTGGGTATATAAAGACCAGCCTGTCGAAGAGATTAAAAAATCGCTCGAACACGCTAACTGGTGGTGGATAGGACTTTCTTTAATTTTAGCATTTTTGAGTCATTGGAGCCGTGCCGTGCGGTGGAATATTTTGATAAATCCTTTGGGATATAAACCAAGAAACATAAATGCTTTTTTTGCCGTAATGATAACTTATTTGTCCAATATGGCAATACCTCGTTCGGGCGAACTTGCTCGTTGCGGAACCATGGCAAAATATGAAAAAGTACCGTTTGCAAAACTTGTCGGAACGGTATTTATAGACAGAGTTTTCGATTTTATCATGCTTTTTTTGTTACTCGGAATTGTACTTGTTACTCAATTTCCTGTTGTAGAGAAAATTATTGAAAAGAATCCGGGAATACAAGAACGTTTTTCAAATCTGTTTTCTTCGCCGATAACCTTGTTCCTTATTTTTGGAATATTTATTTTAATTTTATTAATACTTTGGATATTAAGGAATAAGATTAAAAAATTATCAATTTATAGCAAAATAAAAGAAATTTTATTAAGCGTTTTCGAAGGTATAAAAACGGTAATTCACATGAAAAGAAAAGCCGAATTTATATTTCATACAATATTTATTTGGCTTATGTATTTTATTATGATTTATGTATGTTTTTTTGCTTTCGATGCAACTTCCGAACTTGATATTTTTACCGGTCTGACAGTTTTTGTAATGTCGAGTTTCGGAATGGTAATTCCTTCGCCGGGCGGAATCGGGACGTGGCATTTTATGGTAATCCAAACTCTTACTATTTATGATATTTCAACTGTCGATGCTTCGGCTTTTGCTTTTGCAACACACGGTGCAATGACTCTTTTCCTGATAATACTCGGAGTGCTGTCGTTTATTTTACTTCCGATTGTAAATAAAGAAAAAAAAGTGCAATGATTTAATGTTACAATTATTTTTTGTACCCTGCCAATTTAATAATCGGGTCGGGAGAATTTAAGGAAAGATTCATTTGCTCGGAAGCGGCACGGCAACCGCCCATACATTGTGAATATAAGGAACAATCCGAACAGAAATCAGGGACAATATTTTCCCAAAGTCGTGCTTTTTCAGAATTTAACATCTCGTTTAAATCGTCTTTAAAAATATTCCCGAGAACGGTCGGCGAATGATTGCAAAAACGTAAGTCGCCGGAAATATCAATGGTTAAAGGACGTTTTTTGACATCAGAAGAGCAAGTTGAAAATATAATTCCTCCAAAATCTTCCGGACTAATCACACAAAGCGGTGTACAAACATTCGACGAAAGTAAAAGTTTGTGTGTTTTACCGGTTTCAGATGCAATCCTGTATGTTTGAGCAAGTTCTTTTTGCGAAATAATTAAATTATCTTTTTCTGCAATGCCCTGTCCGCCAATATTAAATCGGTTCAGCATAATTCGTGAAATTCCGAGCGATTTAATGAAAATTAATGTTTCTGCAATTTGTTTGTAATTTGCTTTTGTAATAACTATAACTGCCACAACATTAGCGTTTAACGAAATCAATTCTTTTATAGAATTTACCGATTTTTTCCACGAGCCTTTTATGTTTGTCATGTAATCGTGTGCAATCGGGTCGGGAGAGTGGACGGGTAATTCAAATAATTCCACGCCGAGCGAAACCATTTGTTCGTATGCTCGTTTATTTGCAGAATTTCCGTTTGAAATTACGGCAACGGATTTTTTTTTCATTCTTGCATATAAAACTAATTCAGAAAATCTTTCCGATAAAAACGGCTCACCTCCGGTAAATGTAATATGATTGACATCTGCAATTTTGAAAATTCGTTTTAAAGTTTTTTTTGCTTTTGAATATGAGTTAAATTGCTTAAAATCACCGTTATCCGGAGCTTTCCAAATATTATAGCAATATTTACATTTCAAATTACAGACAGACGTAACTTCAAGGCTTATGTGAGGAATTTTTATTTTCATCTGTACAAAAAACAAGCTAAATAGTTAAAAAACAATCAATTATATTCTTGTAAAAGATTATTAAACTTCTCGATGAGGGTTTCATCTTACATTTAACTTGTACACCGCTGTATGATTATTTTTAGTTTGCTCCGATACAAGCATTGAATACAGATAAAGTATATATTCTCCGTGTTTGATTTTCCTGTTGATTTCTATTTCAAAGTCTTCCGTATAGCTGTCAAAATTTCCGTCTGCCGGAAGAACCTCTTGAGCTTGAACTTCGTTTCCTGAGCTGTCTTTTATCGAATATGAAAAATTATTACCTACTCTTGAAGTGATATTTCCTTTTATAATTTTATCTTTTCGCTTTTGAATTTTCAGCATCTTTCCTTCCGAATTGTTTATTGTCATTTCATTTAAGATTACCGGATAATAACACGTTACCACCGGAGGCAAAGAGTCTGTTACCTGTGCACCGGCAAGGGACGGTAAAGTCATACTCAGCATCAATGCTCCGATTTTCATTTTGCGATTTACCCATTTTGCGGATTTCCCTCTTGTAAGTATCACTGCAAGAGAAACTCCTACAAAAACAACAGTTAATAAAATCAATAATATCGGAAATAAATATTCTTTTTTGTTCATAATTATATTTTTTAAGTTTGATACATAAACAGGGGATTTTCCATATTGTATCGTGAATATATCTTGCCTGCATTATTCAAGTTCTAATACTTAACTTTTTTTAATCTTGCCATTTCTCTTTTGTCGTCTTTTTCTTTCAGACTTTGTCGTTTGTCGTATTTTTTCTTTCCTTGTGCTATTGCCACTTCAATTTTGGCATAACCTCTGTCGTTAATAAAAATCCGTAAAGGAATTATGGATAAACCTGTCGTTATTACCTTCCGAGCAATTTTATTTATTTCTTTTCTGTTAAGAAGTAATTTTCGCTCTCTGCGTGGTTCGTGATTATTGTAACTTCCGTGAGTATATTCGGCAATATACATTTTTACCCAAAGTTCTGATTTTTGAGGCTTGCCGAGTGCCGGCAATAAAACGCAATAAGAATCGGTTAAACTGATTTTGCCGGCTCGTATCGACTTTATTTCTGTTCCGTAAAGTTCTATGCCGGCAACAAATTTTTCAAGAATTTCGTAATTGAACCAAGCCTTTCTGTTTTTTATATTAATGTAATTTTTCATATCTTTGTTAAATCTTAAATACTCTTACAAAAGTTTTGACACTTCTGCTTATTATCCACTCAAAACAGTATGGTAGAACTTTGCCAAAGTTCTTTTTGCAAAATACTAACATCTTGATAATGTGTGTATTTTTATTCTGTATCAAATATATTAAAACAGACCGAAGTCTGAACTTTGTCAAAGTTAAATATTTTATTTTGTTTCAAAAAAACATATTTAAAAATTCTGAAAATGAAAAATCCTAAATATGATATGATAACTGTTCTCGGAGCGACTGCCGGCGGGAAAACTTCTTTTGCGGTAAATCTCGCTTTGCGATTAAATGCAGAAATTATAAGTGCAGATTCTCGACAGGTATATCGAAATATGGACATCGGAACAGGAAAAGATTTGGAAGAATATACCGTAAACGGGGAAAAAATCCCTTATCATCTGACAGATATTATTGATGCCGGAGAAAAATATAATGTTTACAGGTATCAAGCCGATTTTTTGAAAGTTTACAATGAAATAAAAAAAGAAAATAAATTTCCGATACTTTCAGGAGGTACGGGAATGTACATCGAGGCTGTATTAAAAGCTTACAAATTAATAAATGTACCCAAAAATCCGGAACTTATAAGTAAACTCGATAACAAATCGGATAAGGAACTTTCAGAGATATTGAAAAAAAACAAAACTTTGCATAATATAAGCGATACTTCTTCACGCAAACGCTTAATAAGAGCCGTTGAAATTGCTCTTTTTTATGACGAAAATAAAAATATTGATTTTGATTATCCGAAAATAAACAGCCTGATAGTTCAAATTAAATTTGACAGAGATTCTCGCCGAAACAGAATAACAAGAAGACTTAAAGAACGTCTGCAAAACGGTATGATAGAGGAAGTTGAAATGCTGATTAAGAACGGCATTCCAAAAGAAACTCTTATATATTACGGTCTGGAATATAAATTTATTACGATGTATTTATCCGGGCAATTATCTTATAATGAAATGTTTGAAAAACTGAATACTGCAATTCATCAATTTTCCAAACGACAGCTTACTTGGTTTCGAAAAATGGAAAGAAACGGTTTCGATATAAAAAAAATAGACGGTTTTCTGCCGGCTGAACAAAAAGTGGATTTGGCTTTAAGTTGGTTACAAAATTAATGGGATTTTTTTAAAATTAAATAGTTAGGGGTTCACTTTGAATGACCCCCTAACTATATATGAATTCAGTCTAAAAAATATATTTTTTCGTAATCAAACCCTTAGGGTTTTAAGTAAAAGGCTGTAAATTAAATATTTAGATTTGTTAAATTTTGTCAAATCAAACCCTAAGGGTCTTTTTATACCGAACTCATTTATTATCTGACCGACAAAGTTAATAATTTGATTTTTTTAAGCAAGTATTTTTAAATTTTGATATTTTACATAGAGATATTCTTATTTTTTCTCTTTCTTTTTTCGATTTTTTTAAGTTCTTGCTCCATTTCTTTTTCTATTTTTTTATCTGTTTTATTTTGCTGCCTGTCTTTTTTCTTAAGAATTTTATTGAGATTTTTCTTCACTTTCAAACTTTTCTTCATCTGTTTGGTTTTAAAACCAAGCGACGAAAAAGCTCCGGTAAGTATTGCTTGTGTCCACAAATTAAAAACCGGTTTGTGTTTTACCGATTCTTGAAATATTTTTCCTTCTTTCAGTTTTGCGTGTTTTCTTTTCGGGTTATCACTCTGTAAGATAGTATTTGCAAGCATCGAAGTAAAACCTTTGCGTGCATCAGCGGTATCTTTTACGGTTATTTTCAAGTCGTTATACCTGAAACGCATAGTTCCTTCGGCAATAGTATCATTTCCATGAATATTAAAACGAATACTGTTTGCTGTGCCTTCATTTATGGATAAGAAAGCGGTATTTTCAAGTATGGGATTTAAAATTTTTAAATTCATAGTATCGGCTGAACCTATAAATTTATATTCACTCGGTCTATTTATAGGGAAACGGAAAGAAGCACTCAACAAACTTTTTCCCATTATATAACCGGAAAATTTCATTCGTGTATATGAACGTTTCCCGATTTTGGAAGTATCATTTGTTATTCCGGAAATTTTACCGTTAATATCCTCTATAGAAATTGTCCCTGTTTTTAAACTTTTATGAGTATTTTGTTCGTAAGATAAATAACTTTCATGTAATTGAATTGTATCAATAGAGATTATTTTTTTTGCTTTTTTCAAAGCCTCCAAAGGCGAAACCGGTCGTGCTGTTGAATCTTCCGGTAATTGTTTGTCTTTAAAAATGTGGACTTTTAAACCGTCGGTTGTCAATTTTCCGATTTCAACGGCTTGATTATTTGCAAGTTTTCTCAAATTTACATTTTCGGCAAGCAAATGTTTGCCTTCCAGATAAAGTACACTTTTTTGTTTTCCGCTCACTTTTGCAAATTCATATTGCGAATATTTTGGACGCATACTTAAATAATCAACATAAAGTTTTTGTTGTGATGTTGAAATTCCGACAACACCTGTTTGTAAATCATACATCTTAGACGGCAAAACAGTAGAATAATTTTTCATTCTGAAAGTTATATCGTCTGCAAAAAATATTCTTTCGGGACTTGCTTTTGCTGTATCCAAATCAAAATCAGTTATCCGTCCCGAAATATCAGAAAAAAAACTTTTTTTACCGTCCTTTACACTGATGTCGGAAATATTTGCAGAAGCATCAAGAAAATATATCTTCTTAATTTTGAACACATTAAAATTTTTCGATAATGAATTTTGTATTTTTCTTTCAATACCATTCAGTGATGTTTTCTTATCCGATTTAAAATATTTAACAAGCTTAATATCAGGATTTTGAAATGATATTTTTTCTAAATTAAGAATTTTATTGGCGACAATATCAAAAATATTAACTCCGTATGCTTTTACGTAAGGCGAGTGAAATTCTGTTGTAGAACTTTTACCTTTTTTAAAAAGTTCATCTCTTACATTAAAAGTTGTATCATAACTATAATCAAAATTTTGTACTTCTATTGTCGAGTTTGTGAAAGAAAAACTTATCGTATCAGTTTTTATCTTATAAAAATTATTCGGAATATTAAAATTCACTCTTGAAAGTTTCAAATTGCCGGATTCTAAAGTCAAATTGCCGAAATTTTCCGCAATATTAGACGAATCTATGTTAATTTTATCCAAAGTTATCGAAAATCCGGAAGTTAAAAGTTTTTTTTCCGTATCATCTTGCTTGTTTGAAAGTTCAATAAGTCCTTCGGTAAGTCTGAACTTTCCGATTTTTATTCCGTTAATGCCCTTGGGAAGAGGAATGTCGAATTTTTTAAGTGCCGTATCGACAAGTTTTACTTTTTTATTTTTATTTTTGTCTGTAAGCAAAGCAATTACAGGTTTTGAAATATTAATTTCTTTAAGTTCTATATACTTATCCTTCAATATTTTTTCAGCATTTATACCTGTCAATTCTATTTCCGGCAAATAAATTATTGATGAATTTCTAATATGATTTATTGAATCTTTTATCGGAAAAATCCGTAAATTATTTACAATAATCAAAGAGTCCAAACCGATAAATTTAATATTTCCGACCTTTAAATTATGACTTTTATCTTTCAAAAGTGTTTGAAAATTATGAATGTTAAATTCTATATTTCGAGAAAACATAAATCTATCATCGTACTTAACTGAATCCGGAATAATTTTAAAATCAATAAGTTCAAGAGAAATATTATTTTTAAAAGAGCTTAATTTCCTATAAGTCGTATCGAATTTTTGAATACGAATCCTTCCTGTGTCAATTCTTATTTTTCCTATTTCAATAAAATTTAATTTGTCTTTTAACAGTCTTGCAACTACTTGTTTATAAGTTTCTTCAAGTAATGTGTCTATCGCTAAATTTAATGAAAGTGTATCTTTTTTCACAAAAAAAACAGTGGTATCGGGAAATAAGGAAAGGCTGTCCGAGAGTGCAAATATATCTTCTTCACCGACAATGAAAAGGTCTTCAAGACTTGTCGTATCTTGGTCTTTAAACTCTAAACCTTGAATTTTTTTAATATTTATTTCCGGTTTGGAAAGTATAATTTCATTTACAAAAAGTTCTTTATCGAAAATTGCTTTATTTATATCTATATCATTAATTAACAGGCTTTTAAATTTAATTATTTTAAAATCGTGTTTGTGATATTTTTTCAATATTTCTATTGAAAATTCCTCTTTGTCGGGAAAATATGAAAAATCATTTATTTCAATAGAAGATTTGAAAGTTGATATTTTTAATTTGCCGACCTCCAATGTATGCAAATCTTTTTCGGATTTCATGGAATAATTTTTTAAATCAATATCAAAACCTGTTGCGTAAAATATTCTATCAGAATACTTTGCAGTATTTTCATCAAGTTTAAAGTTTTTCAATAAAATTGAAATTCCACCTTTATAGTGTGCTACTTTTTCATTATTTCGGAATTTAGATAATTGAAAATTTCCATTCCTGATTTGAGTATTTTCTATTTGTAATGTATTCAAATAGCCTGATACCAAGTCATATATAACACTTGCATTTCGTTTTTTCTTTACTTGCGTATATGTATTCACAATCCGAAACGACGGTCGGTCGAGTAAAAGCAATTTTATATTTAAAACTCCTGTATTATATACTTTTATAAAATCAGCTCCGGCAATTTCCAATCCGGACATTTTTATATCCAAACTTGTAGCTCCTTTATTTTTTCTTCCCGGAAGCGGTGTCAGTTTTACGTTTTTGGCTTTTATCATTTTTTCTTTTGTAGAAAGAACAAATTTTTGTGCTTCCAAAAAATGCGTATTATCCTTTAATTTCATTCCGTAATTTGAAACGTCCAATTCTATATTTTCGGAATAAAGAATTTTATTTTTACGGTATCCGGCAAGAGAGTCAAGTTTAAAGTTTTCGAGTGTAATAGACAATGTATCAACTTTATAGAGAGGGATTTTTGCGGTTTTAGTTTCTTTGAGTTCCAATGTTGCATCACGAAATGAAAACTCGTTTACCGAAATAGAATTTATTTTTCCTTTAAGCAAAGAATAAACATCTTTAAAATCAGTCGTAGAAGTTACAGTTGTTTTTTTATCTTTTTTTGAATTTTGATAAGGTTTTATAATTTTAATACTTGACGAGTCAAATATCAAATTATCGACAACAATATCTTTATCAAACCATGCTTTTTTCAGGTTTGTTCCGGTAACAAGTACGTGCGGTGCTTCAATGTTGTAAATCGTGTGTCCTTTTATCGAAACGGTATCAGGCAAAATTGAATTTATACGAACATCTAAAATTTCGATTGTAGTTTTTTTTGTCGAAATATTAAGTTTTCCGGCTGAAACTTGATGAATACTATCGTTCAACAAAAGATTATAATTCACTATATCGACATCAAAATCATCTGAATAAAAAAGTTTGTCTTTGGATTTAAAACTGTTTTTATCCAACTCAAAATTATAAAGTTTGATGGAAATTTTTTCAGCTGCCGTTTTTTCTTCCTTATCGGAATGCTTTAAGAAAAAATAAAATTGTCCTTGATTTATAGATATTTCTTTACAAGCCAATTTCTTAAAATACGGCGAAACTATCGAATACAAATCGTTATGAACAGCATCGTATTTATCGTCCGATTTTTCTTTTTTGTCGGGCAAACCGATTATTCTTATTTTAGGCTTGTCGATACTTATTTCATTGAAAATAAGCTCATTATTATTGTATAATTTCAATACGTGCAATCTTTTGAAACTTAATTTTTCAAAAGACACTTTATATAAAGCTATTTTAATATTTTTATTTTTTTTTCGCTTTTTATAAACTTCTATATTCGGAATTAATTTGAAATTTTCGAGTTTCAGACTTGTGGTGGTGAGTTCAAGATAAATTCTGTCAAACTCGACGGTATAAAGTCCTTTGCTTTCTTTTTCGACAAAACTTTGTATGCCGGAACGCAATACCGGCGTGGAAAAATACCATAAAAACAAATCTGTAAGCACAAACAAAACAAGTACCGTTAATACGGTCTTCCAAAAAACATAACGCTTATGTTTTTCCGTTTCGTTGACTTGGTTCATATCTTGGTTTTCCATTTAATGAACAAAGATATAAAAATTTTAAAATTTAAGGTATTCTGCGTATTTTACAAAATAAAAGCAGGGGCAACAAGTAAGAATTTGTAAAAAAAATGTATTAGCAAGAGGTTCACTTAAAAAAGCAAGCTACTTTTCTATGGGCTGAGCAACTTCTCTAATATTTTTTAAACGCTTTCCTTTTCGATACGCTACAATAAAAGAACCTTCAATTTTCATTTGTTGCTGTGCTTCCCAAGCGTCTCGATAGGTTTTGTAATTGCCGACCATATATTTATACCAGCCGTTATCCATTTCGTTGGTAATTTTGACTTCACGAGGATATATATTCCGTAAAGTACTGAGTGGCAAAGCCTCAACGCAAGCTGCAATTTGTATTTTGAACACTAAATTTTCAGCATCTCCGGAAAATCCGTGAGGTTTACCGGTATCTTGCGAAAATACACCGAAAGTATTGAATAAAAATACAATTAATATTATAAAATATCGTAAAATATTCATTTGTATAAACTTTAATTTTTGAAATTTATTTTTTAATGTCAGAGTTCAGTCTAAAAAGTAGATTTTCTCGAAATCAGACCCTTAGGGTTTTAAGTAACAAGCTGTAAATTAAACATTTAGACTTGTTAAATTTTGTTAAATCAAACCCTAAGGGTCTTTTTATATCGAACTCATGTCATATATCGAAAAACCTGTTTTTAATAATTTTTCGGTTTCTAATACTTCTACAAGCTTATCTTCATCAAATACTTGAGTTTTATAATTTGCTTCAAAAATATCTGTATTTCCGACTTGCATTTCCCGGGCAAGTTTTGCAGCATTGCCGTAACCTATATACGGAATTAATGCTGTAGTTATTGCCGGACTTGCAAACAGCTTGTTTTCTGCGACTTCCGAATTTACCTTCAAGCCTGCAAACATATTTTTTCTTAAACTTTCGTTTGCCGAAATTAACAAGGAAATTGACTCTAACAAAGTATAGCCTATCACCGGCAAATAAGCATTCAAATCTAAATCGCCTCGTGCAGATAACGAGCTGATTAAAACATCATTAGAATAAATTTTATGTGCCGTACTTATTACAAATTCAGGAATAACCGGATTTACTTTACCCGGCATTATCGAACTGCCGGTCTGTCGTGCCGGTATTTCTATTTCTTTATTTTGACAAATATCGGAGGCAAGCAAACGAATATCATTTACAATTTTTTCGAGATTTACCGCATGGGCTTTCAAAATTGCATGAACTTCTACAAATGTATCTGTATTACTTGTTGCATCGGACAAATTTTCGCCGGAAGTAACAGGTAAATCGGTAATATTACGAAGTTTTTTTGCAACATTCATTACAAAAAAAGTCGGGACGGCTATCGAAGTGCCGACTGCACTTCCGCCAAGATTTACAACTTTAATTCTTTCCAAACATTTTGAAACTCGCCACCAATCCCGTGATAAAGCTTCGTTGTAAGTCGAAAATAATTTTCCGTAAGACGAAGGCACGGCACTTTGAAGCTGTGTGTATGCCAAACGAAGTGTATTCCTGTTTTCTGTTTCTTTTTTCTCTATTTCAAATCTTAATTTATTGATTTTGTCTTCGAGAATAAGCAGCAATTTCATACTTGCCGTTTTTAAAGCCGTCGGGACAACGTCATTAGTCGATTGAAAAACGTTTGCATCTTTAAAAGGGTCTATTATTTGATATTCTCCGGTTTGTTTCCCGATTTTAAGAAGTGAAACATTTGCTATTATCTCATTGATATTCATATTGATACTTGTTCCGGCTCCTCCCTGCAAATATGGGACAACGAAATTGTCAAAATATTTTCCTTCCGAAATTTCATCGGCACTTTCTATAAGTTTTTCTATAATTTCATCTTCTATAAATGTAAACGATAACAAGTTTTCTTTTATTTTTTGTAAAGCAGCTGTTTTAAAGTCTTTATAAGTAAGATAACAAGCTTTTTTTACTTCGCCGAGAGCTTTGTACCATTCAAGTCCGGGCTGTACAATTTCGGGAAAATTATCAACGGCTCGCAAAGAATTTATTCCGTACAATGCAGTTTTTTTTATACTTTTTTCGCCTATAAAATCGTTTTCAATACGCATATTTGTGTTTTTTCGATAAAAACTTTATATGTTTGCATAATTAATGCAAAGATAAATAATCTTAATAGAATTATGACAAAAAAAAGTATAAGTTTTATAATAATTGTTTGCACGATGTCTCCTTTTATTTCTTTTACAAAGGGACAAAGTTTGGAAAACTTAGAAAATAATCTGAATAATTTATTTACCGAACTTCGCTTGCAAAAAGAAGATAAAAATATAGATTCAGTTAATACCCTTATTTTAAAAACGTTCCGAAAAACTCTTGCTACAGAAAATTCTTTTAATTATAATTTTGAAAAATTAAATAAAATTTCAAAACAGATTTCAAAAGACAAAAAATTAAAAATTTATAATTGGAATTTGCAATACAAAGACGGCAGTTTTAAATATTTCGGTTTTTTTCATTACAAACAAAAAAGAAATACATACAAAATTATCGAGCTTTTCGACAATTCGGAAGAAATTAAAAATCCGGAAAATTTAAGTCTGACAAATAAAAATTGGTACGGTGCTTTATATTATAAAATCATTACAAAGAAATATAAAGGTGCAAAATATTATACTTTGCTCGGTTGGGACGGCAACAACTTACTGACAAACAAGAAATTAATAGAAACTTTGACTTTCACAAAAAACGGAAATGCAACTTTCGGCATTCCGATATTAAAGTTTAACAACCGAACTCAAAAACGAATATTTTTTGAATTCGGAGAACAGGTTTCAATGGTTTTAAGGTACGATGAAAAATTTAAAATGATAGTCTGGGACAGACTAACTCCGTCCAAAAAAGAACTTGTAGGCAAGCCCCAGTATTACGGTCCGAGTTTCGTTTACGACGGTTTGGGTTTTAAAAAAGGTTACTGGCTTTTTTATAAAGATATTCAAGTGAAAAACACAACAGCACCCGATAAAAAAGAACATAAATACGGATATTGACAATTTGCAATGAACAATGAAATATATTTAAATGTGCAAAAAAATAATTATCTTTGTATCGGTATTTAATTAATGAGTTATGTCTAAAAAGTATATTTTTTCGCAATCAGACCCTTAGAGTTTTAATTAAAAGACTGTAAATTAAACATTTAGATTTATTAAATTTTGTTAAACCAAACCCTAAGGGTCTTTTTATACCGAACTCATTAATCTGAACCATAAACCAAACAAACCGACATATGAAATACTTTCGTATAAAAATTATTCTCGAAATATTATTGTTTTTTTCCTTCTCTTCGATGTTTGCTCAAAATATCGAC
>JAOZMN010000033.1 GCA_029934265.1 Bacteroidales bacterium | reverse complement strand
TCGCAAGAAGTATGGGAATTACTGTTAAAGGTGATTTCCCGGGTTAAGTTTAAATCTTCAATAAATAAAAAAAATGGCACGAATTACAAAGAAAAATAAAATAGCCTTAGAAAAAATTGAAGCCGGAAAACTTTACAAACTCAATGAAGCTGCAAAGTTAGTTAAAGAAATCTCTTCAACAAAATTTGACTCATCAGTTGATATTGATATAAGATTGGGTGTTGATCCTCGTAAAGCTAATCAAATGGTTAGAGGTGTTACGACTCTTCCTCACGGAACGGGTAAAGAACTCAAAGTATTGGTATTATGTACGCCTGATAAAGAAGCCGAAGCATTAGAAGCCGGAGCGGATTATGTCGGATTAGATGATTATGTCGAAAAAATCAAAGGAGGTTGGACTGATATGGACGTTGTTATAACAATGCCGCCTGTTATGGGAAAGGTAGGACCGCTTGGACGAGTACTCGGGCCAAGAGGTTTAATGCCTAATCCTAAAAGCGGAACAGTAACAATGGACGTTGCAAATGCAGTTAGAGAAGTAAAGAAAGGTAAAATAGATTTCAAGGTTGACAAGTATGGAATAATTCATACTTCTATCGGAAAAGTATCTTTTGAATCTCAACAGTTAGTCGAAAATGCAGATGAGTTTATAAGAACAGTTTTAAAACTCAAACCGACTTCGGCAAAAGGGACTTATATGAAAAGTGTTTACATATCATCAACAATGAGTCCGGGAATAAAAATAGATGTAAAATCGGCGGATAGCTAAAAAATTTTCAATTATGAATAAAATAGAAAAAAATAATTTAATTGATAATTTAACCGTAAAGGTTAATGGTTCCGCTCATATTTACTTAACTGATATTTCGGGGCTGAACGCAAAAGACACAAGCGATATAAGACGAAACTGTTTTGAACAAAATGTAGAACTTGTTGTAGTAAAAAATACACTATTCAAGAGAGCATTGGAAAAAGCAGACAGAGACCTTTCCGGTCTGAATGAAACTCTCAAAGGTTCGACTTCGGTCATGTTTTCGGAAATAGGGAATACTCCGGCTAAATTAATAAAAGACTTCCGCAAGAAAAATGATAAGCCTCTTTTAAAAGCGGCTTATGTAGAGGAAGACGTTTATGTCGGTGATGATCAATTGGATTTACTTGTTGCAATTAAATCTAAAGAAGAACTTATTGCAGATGTTATAGGATTATTACAATCGCCTGTTAAAAATGTAATGTCATCTCTAAGATACGGACAAAATACATTGACTGGACTATTAGAGACATTATCAAAAAAATAGTAATCAAAAATCAATAAAACAATAAAAAATGGCAGAATTAAAAGAATTTGCTGAACAATTGGTAAACCTTAGCGTTAAAGAAGTAAAGGAATTAGCAGACATCTTAAAAGATGAGTACGGAATAGAGCCTGCCGCAGCAGCAGTGGCAGTAGCAGCAACCGGAGGCGGAGAAGCAGCAGCAGAAGAGGTGCAAACCGAATTTGATGTAATTTTGAAAGCGGCCGGAGGGCAAAAACTTAAAGTTGTGAAACTTGTTAAAGAACTTACGGGAGTTGGGCTGAAAGAAGCTAAAGCACTCGTAGATTCAGCACCGGCTCCGATTCGAGAGAAAGTGAGTAAAGAAGAAGCAGAATCTCTTAAAACTCAGTTAGAAGAAACAGGAGCGGAAGTAGAGCTTAAATAAAGGTATAAAATACTTTTTTTGCAGGTTTAGAGTTTAAATAACTCTAAACCTTTTTGTGCGTTTTTTGTTCATCATGGAATTGATTAATAAGTACTTAGGTGTTACTTATTTTTGTATATTCCCTAACTCCGTTTCTAAATGTTTACCCACAAAGAAAGAATTAATTTTGCATCTGCAAAAAATAAACTTGACTACCCCGACTTTCTTGAAATACAGTTAAAGTCTTTCCATGAATTTTTCCAACTCAATACGAGTCCGGAACAAAGAAGTCAAGAAGGTTTACATGGTGTTTTTAACGACAATTTTCCTATTTCGGATACTCGAAATAATTTTGTATTGGAGTTTATCGACTATACTATTGAACCGCCTCGTTATTCGATAAATGAATGCTTGGAAAGAGGTTTGACCTTCAGTGTCCCATTCAAAGCTAAACTTAAGTTGTATTGTACCGACCCCGAACACGAGGATTTTGATACGGTAATACAAGAAGTTTATCTCGGAAGTGTACCGTATATGACTCCGAGAGGAACATTTGTTATAAATGGAGCAGAAAGGGTTGTTGTCTCGCAACTACACCGTTCTCCCGGAGTGTTTTTCGGGCAAAGTTTACACGCAAACGGCTCTAAATTATACTCTGCAAGAGTAATACCGTTTAAAGGTTCGTGGATTGAATTTGCAACAGACATAAACAATGTCATGTATGCTTATATCGACCGTAAAAAGAAATTACCTGTAACTACTTTGCTTAGAGCTATCGGTTACGAAAGCGATAAGGAAATTCTTGAAATATTTGACCTTGCCACAGAGGTAAAGGTCTCAAAAGCCGGCTTAAAAAAAATAGTAGGAAGCAAACTTGCTGCAAGAGTTCTTAAATCGTGGGTGGAAGATTTTGTCGATGAAGATACCGGAGAGGTTGTAACCATCGAACGAAACGAGATAATAATTGACAGAGAAACTGTAATCGAAGAAGAACACATTGAACGTATATTGGATTCCGGAGCCAAAACGATATTAATTCATAAGGATACCGAAAGTGTTATTGATTACGCCATAATATACAGTACTTTACAAAAAGACCCGTGTAACTCGGAAAAAGAAGCTGTTGTACATATATACAGACAACTTAGAAATTCAGACCCGCCGGACGAGGCAACTGCAAGAGACATTATAGATAAACTTTTCTTTTCGGATAAAAGGTATGACCTTGGAGAAGTCGGAAGGTTCAGAATAAATAAAAAACTTAAATTAGATACAGAATCTACGGTTAGAGTATTGACCAAAGAAGATATTATTGAAATTGTTAAATATCTGATACGTTTGATAAACTCGAAGACCGACGTTGATGATATTGACCATCTTAGTAACAGGAGAGTACGAACTGTCGGAGAACAATTATCGAATCAGTTCGGAGTAGGACTTGCAAGAATGGCAAGAACAATACGTGAACGAATGAATGTTCGTGATAATGAGGTTTTTACACCGATAGATTTGATAAACGCCAAAACATTATCCGCAGTAATTAATTCGTTTTTCGGAACCAATCAGCTTTCGCAATTCATGGATCAAACCAATGCTCTTGCGGAAATGACTCATAAAAGAAGAATGTCTGCACTCGGACCGGGCGGTTTATCGAGAGAGCGTGCCGGTTTTGAAGTTAGAGATGTTCACTATACACATTACGGGCGACTTTGTCCGATTGAAACTCCCGAAGGACCTAATATCGGTTTGATTTCATCTTTGTGTGTTTATGCAAAAATTAACGAGCTTGGATTTATCGAAACTCCTTACAGAACAGTCGAAAATGCAAAAATTGACTTGTCTGATGCCGGAGTAACATATTTTACTGCCGAAGAAGAAGACGGTAAAGTTATTGCACAAGCGAATGCAGAAGTTGGTGATGATGGAAATTTTCTTACAGAAAGTATAAAATCTCGTTCCGATGGTGATTTTCCGTTTATTGAAAAAGAAAAAGTTGATTTAATGGATGTTGCACCTAATCAAATATCCTCTATTGCCGCATCGCTTATTCCATTTTTGGAACACGATGATGCCAACAGAGCTTTGATGGGGTCGAATATGATGCGACAAGCAGTACCGTTGGTTTCTCCGGAAGAACCTGTTGTAGGTACAGGTATTGAAAAACGTGTAGCGGAAGATGCCAGAGTTCTCACAACGGCAGAGGGCGAGGGAGTTGTAGAGTATGTTGATGCAGATGAAATAGTTATCAGATATTTCCGTGAAGAAGACGAGAAATTTGTTAGTTTTGAAGATGATACTATAAGATATAAAATCCCTAAATTCCAAAAAACTAATCAGAATACTTGCCTTAATTTATCTCCTATAGTTGAAAAAGGACAAAAAGTTGTAAAGGGGCAAATACTTGCAGACGGATATTCCACAAAAGGAGGAGAGCTTGCAATCGGACGAAATTTGAAAGTTGCATTTATGCCTTGGAAGGGCTACAATTTTGAAGATGCCATCGTAATAAGTGAAAGAGTTGTTCGTCAAGATGTTTTTACATCATTGCATATTGATGAATATCAACTTGAAGTAAGAGACACAAAAAGAGGACTTGAAGAATTGACTTCTGACATTCCGAATGTGAGTGAAGAAGCAACCAAAGACCTTGACGAAAACGGAATAATCAGAATTGGAGCAAATGTAAAACCCGGCGATATCCTGATAGGTAAAATTACACCAAAAGGAGAGTCTGACCCCTCGCCGGAAGAAAAACTTTTAAGAGCTATTTTCGGAGATAAAGCCGGAGATGTAAAAGACGCATCGTTAAAAGCATCACCATCTTTAATGGGGACGGTAATTAACAAAAAATTATTTTCAAGGTCGGTAAAAGACCGAAAATTAAAAAATGCGGATAAACCTCTTCTTGCAAAACTTGATGACAAATTTAATGTACAAGTCGAAGCTCTTACAACTCGTTTGGTCGATAAATTATTTATTCTTGTAAACGGTAAAATTTCGCAAGGAGTAAAAGATTACTATAAAACTGAAATAATACCTAAAGGAGTTAAATTTACACTCAAACAATTACAAGAAATCAGCTATTTGAATATAAATCCTAATAAATGGACTACCGATAAGGAGAAAAATATTCTTATAAATAAACTGATACATAATTTCTTGATAAAATATAAGGAGATTGAAAGTGTTATACGAAGAGAAAAATATAATATTTCGGTAGGAGATGAGCTTCCTGTAGGTATTATTCGACTTGCAAAAGTTTACATTGCCAAAAAACGTAAAGTTAAAGTTGGCGATAAAATGGCTGGGCGACATGGGAATAAAGGTATTGTTGCAAGAATAGTAAGAGATGCCGATATGCCCTTTTTAGAAGACGGAACAACTGTCGATATAGTTCTTAATCCGCTTGGAGTGCCGTCTCGTATGAATCTCGGACAGATATATGAAACCGTACTTGGATGGGCAGGAATTGAACTTGGGATAAATTTTGCAACTCCAATTTTTGACGGAGCCTCTATTGATCAAATTAATGAATATACCGATAAAGCCGGGATTCCGAGATACGGAAGAACATTCCTTTATGATGGAGGAACCGGAGAGAAATTTGACCAACCGGCAACTGTCGGAGTAATATATATGCTTAAACTCGGACACATGGTGGACGACAAAATGCACGCACGTTCAATAGGACCTTATTCATTAATAACTCAACAGCCTCTTGGCGGTAAAGCACAATTCGGAGGTCAAAGATTTGGAGAGATGGAAGTTTGGGCTCTCGAAGCATTCGGAGCGGCAAACATACTTCAAGAAATTCTCACTGTAAAATCTGATGATGTTATAGGACGTGCCAAAGCCTACGAGGCTATAGTAAAAGGTGAGGCATTACCGACTCCCGGTGTGCCGGAGTCTTTTAACGTATTATTGCATGAGTTAAGAGGACTTGGTCTTCGTATTTCATTAGATTAACGTTGATAATTTATTATATAAGGGTATGCTTCGGAATTATTAAGTGCCGGCTTACCTCATTAAACAGGTCAAAAACCTTAATTTCAAATTATTTAACAATTAGTATATGGCATTCAGAAAAAACCAGAAAACCAGAAGTAGTTTTACAAAAATATCTATAAGTTTATCTTCTCCGGAAGAAATATTGGAACGTTCGAGTGGTGAAGTTTTAAAGCCTGAAACCATAAACTATCGAACATATAAACCGGAAAGGGACGGTTTATTTTGCGAAAGAATATTTGGTCCCGTAAAAGATTACGAATGTCATTGCGGTAAATACAAACGAATACGTTATAAAGGTATTGTTTGTGACAGATGCGGTGTTGAGGTTACGGAAAAAAAAGTTCGAAGAGAGCGTATGGGACATATTTCTCTTGTAGTTCCTGTTGCTCATATATGGTATTTTCGTTCCTTGCCCAATAAAATAGGATATTTACTTGGAATACCGACAAAAAAACTCGATACAATAATATATTATGAGCGGTATGTTGTAATTCAGCCCGGAATTAAAGAGGAAGAAGAGGTAAAATATTTCGATTTTCTTACAGAAGAAGAGTATCTTGATATTACTGAATCCTTACCGGCTGATAATCATCTTCTTGAAGATAGCGATCCTAATAAATTTATTGCCAAAATGGGAGCTGAAGCAATTTATGATTTGCTTATGCGACTTGATTTGGATAAGTTATCTTTCGATTTGCGACATAAAGCAAATACAGAAACATCGCAACAGCGTAAAAATGATGCACTTAAAAGACTTCAAGTAATAAGTGCTTTCCGTGCATCTAAAAATATAAATAATCCCGAATGGATGATTGTAAAAGTGGTGCCTGTGATTCCGCCGGAATTACGTCCGCTTGTACCTCTTGACGGAGGACGTTTTGCAACTTCCGATTTGAATGACCTTTACAGAAGAGTTATAATCCGAAATAACAGACTCAAACGACTTATTGAAATAAAAGCACCCGAAGTAATTCTTCGTAACGAAAAAAGAATGCTTCAAGAATCAGTGGACTCTTTATTTGATAATTCAAGAAAATCGAGTGCGGTTAAAACTGATGCAAACAGACCTCTTAAATCGTTAAGTGATAGTCTTAAAGGAAAGCAAGGACGTTTCAGACAAAACTTGCTTGGTAAACGTGTAGATTATTCCGCAAGGTCGGTAATTGTTGTCGGACCGGAGCTTAAACTTCACGAATGCGGATTACCTAAAAATATGGCAGCGGAGCTTTATAAACCCTTTGTTATTAGAAAATTAATAGAACGTGGTATTGTAAAAACAGTAAAATCCGCAAAGAAAATAGTTGATAGAAAGGAACCGGTCGTTTGGGATATTTTAGAGAATATTCTTAGAGGACACCCTGTTCTGTTAAATAGGGCACCAACACTGCACAGGCTTGGTATTCAGGCATTTCAGCCAAAATTAATAGAGGGAAAAGCTATTCAGTTGCACCCGCTTGTTTGTACGGCATTTAATGCCGATTTCGACGGCGACCAAATGGCAGTACACTTGCCACTTGGCAATGCTGCAATTCTTGAAGCACAAATGTTGATGCTCGCATCTCATAATATTTTGAATCCCGCAAACGGAGCACCGGTTACAGTTCCTTCGCAAGACATGGTACTTGGTTTATATTATATAACTAAACCACGAAAAACTACCGAAGAGAAAATAGTAAAAGGTGAAGGTTATAAATTTTATTCTCCGGAAGAGGTAACAATAGCGTATAATGAAGGAGTTATTGATTTACACGCTACGATAAAAGTTATAATAGAGAACCCGAAAGGTGTCGGAACACCGGCACAAATGATTGATACAACTGTAGGAAGAGTACTGTTCAATAAATATGTTCCCATTGAAGTAGGATATATAAATTCAGTTCTTACAAAAAAAGCGTTAAGAGATATTATCGGGGTTGTTTTAAAAGAATGTGGGACAGCAAAAACAGCGAATTTCCTTGATGACATTAAGAATCTTGGCTATAAGATGGCTTTTAAAGGCGGATTGTCTTTTAACTTGGCGGATATTATCATTCCTGAAGAAAAATCAGTAATGATTGACGAAGGTTATGTGAAAGTTGATGAAGTTAAGAACAACTTTAATATGGGTTTCATCACTAACACAGAACGATATAATCAAATTATTGATATTTGGACTCATACAAATGCAAAACTGACAAATACCGTAATGAACCGTTTAAGTACGGATAATCAAGGATTTAATTCTGTATTTATGATGTTGGATTCCGGAGCAAGGGGGTCGAGAGAACAAATTAGACAGCTTTCAGGAATGCGTGGTTTGATGGCAAAACCTCAAAAATCCGGAGCAACAGGCGGACAAATTATTGAGAATCCGATTCTTGCAAACTTTAAAGAAGGTTTATCTGTACTTGAGTACTTTATTTCTACTCACGGAGCAAGAAAGGGACTTGCGGATACTGCTTTGAAAACAGCTGATGCAGGATATTTAACAAGAAGACTTGTTGATGTTTGTCAAGATGTTGTTATCAGGGAAGAAGATTGCGGAACACTCAGAGGATTGGTTGCAACTTCAATGAAAAAAGAGGAAGAAGAAATTCAAACTCTTTATGACAGAATACTTGGAAGAACTCCTGTATTTGATGTGATACACCCTGAAACCGGAGAAATAATAGTTAAAGCCGGAGAAGAGATTAATGAAGAACTCGGAATGACTATTCAAGAATCTTCTATTGAAAGTGTTGAAATACGGTCTGTACTTACCTGTGAAACTCGTGTAGGGGTTTGTACAAAATGCTACGGACGTAATCTTGCCACAGGAAAAATAGTACAAAGAGGAGAAGCCGTAGGAGTTATTGCGGCACAGTCTATCGGAGAGCCGGGTACACAGCTTACCTTAAGGACGTTCCACGTTGGTGGTGTTGCAGGAGGTTCAGCTACAATTTCAGGACATTCAGCTAAATTTAACGGTATTGCTAAATTTGAAGAATTGAGAACCGTAAACCAACTGACTGATGAAGGAGTTGAAGTTAAAATTGTTGTTAGTCGAATGGCAGAAATGAAATTAGTTTCTACCAAAAGGCAACAATCTACACTTATGACAATATCAATACCTTATGGAGCAAAATTATACATAGAAGAAGGTACAACTTTGACAAAAGGAGACCTAATATGTGAATGGGATCCTTGGAATGCTGTTATAATTTCGGAATATACAGGAGTTATAAAATTAAATAATATAATAGAAGGTGTAACTTATAAAATAGAAAAAGACGAGCAGACAAACTTTATCGAGAAGGTAATTATCGAAACAAAAGATAAAACTAAAAACCCTGAAATCGAGGTTGTAGATAAGGAAGAAGAAAGTCTGATAACTTATAATTTACCTTCCGGAGCACATATTTCAAATAAAGTTATTGAAGGAAACGCTGTAAAACAGGGAGATATATTAGTTAAGATACCGAGAAGTGCAGGGAAAGCCGGTGATATTACCGGAGGTTTACCTCGTGTAACCGAGTTGTTTGAAGCAAGAAATCCATCGAATCCGGCAGTAGTTTCGGAAATTGACGGGATTATTTCTTTCGGAAAAATTAAAAGAGGTAAACGAGAAATAATGGTTACTGCCAAAACCGGAGAAGAAAAAAAATACCTTGTTTCGCTTTCAAAACAAATACTTGTACAAGCAAATGATTATGTAAAAGCAGGAGTACCTTTATCCGACGGAGCTGTTACTCCGGCTGATATACTTGCAATAATGGGACCGACGAAAGTACAAGAATATATTGTGAATGAAGTACAAGATGTTTACAGACTGCAAGGAGTAAAAATTAATGATAAACACTTTGAAGTCATTGTTCACCAAATGATGAGAAAGGTTTACATCGAAGACTCCGGAGATACTACATTCCTCGAACGACAAATAATCGACAAATGGGATTTTATTTCTGAAAATGATGCTATATATGGAAAACAGATAGTTGAAGATGCAGGGGATTCTACTGAAGTTTCATCAGGTGAATTGATTACCTTACGTAAATTACAAGATGAGAATTCTAAATTAAAAAGGAAAGATTTAAAACTTATTCAAGCAAGAGAGGCAAATATGGCAACTTCAAGTCCTGTATTGCAGGGGATTACCCGTGCCGCTTTGCAGACAAAAAGCGTATTATCTGCTGCATCTTTCCAAGAAACCACAAAAGTTCTTAATGAAGCGGCTATTTGGGGGAAAGTTGATTATCTTAAAGGCTTGAAAGAGAATGTAATAGTTGGTCATAAAATACCGGCAGGAACAGGTCTTCGTGATTATGAAAAGGTCGTTGTCGGTTCTGTTGAAGAAATGGAAGTATTGACAAAAGGCGATAATAAGAAGGACATAGAATAACTTAAGTTAAGTATTTAAATAAAAGTTTTCAGACCACAACTGTTATCTAATAATATGAATATTAAATAATTATAAATATGTCTTTGTCCTGTTAAAAAAAAAATTATGAATGAAGAAAAAAACGATAATCAATTAAAAATTGAATTAAGCGATAAGATAGCGGAAGGAACTTATGCAAATCTTGCAATAATAGTACATTCAAGTTCTGAATTTGTAGTTGATTTTGTTAGAGTTCTGCCCGGAATACCGAAAGCTCCGGTAAAATCAAGAATTTTGATGACACCGGAAAATGCAAAACGGCTTATGCTTGCACTTCGTGATAATATTGCAAAATACGAATCGGTAAACGGAACAATTAAAAATGTAACAAATAAACAAATGATACCTATGAATTTCGGAGGTCCTACTCCGGAAGCATAGCTGTTTTACTTACTTGAACGATTTTGACAAACAACAAATATAACACTCTTATTTCAAGAGTGTTTTTTATTTATAAAAATTATTATAAAAAATATGTCAAAACTTAGAGCATGGTCTCGAACAATAGAGCAAAACATTGCCGCAAGAAAAGACGAAATATATAAAAAAGATTATAAATTTTATAAAATAGACCGTCTTGAAAAAATTGCTGTAAAATTTGATGAATTTTCAGATAATTGTCAATTTTGTAGAGAAAAAAAAACAGAAATTGAAGAACTGTCTGAAATATTTGTCGAGAGTATAAACGGTACATCGAAACGTCGAGCCGAATTTGAAAAAAGGAACGAACAACTTGTAACACATTTAAAAGAAAAACACGGCTTAGTACCTGCAATGTATTATTCTTCTCGATATTCACTTCTCGGATTAATAGTCGGGACGCTTGCGGGAGCATTAATCGGATATGCTGTCTTACCGGGGATATTAAAATTTTCTATGCTTCTCGGATTCGCTGTCGGACTTATAATCGGACGAATTTTCGGAGTTTGGAAAGACAAATTTATAAAAAAGAATAATTTAATTTTATAATAATTTAAAATTAAATATCAAAAAAAACTCGTACCGGTATTATTTTTGATATTATGAAATCGAACTTGCATAAAATCAGTTTATTTTTCGGGAGATATTGTTTTTTGTAATTCAAAAAAAGTATCTGTAAAATATTAATACAAAATAGTTTTCGTGTAGCGTGTTGATGTTTAGTGTTTTATGTATTTATGTTATTCACATACTTATTTGTAACGTATTTTGTATCGCATTGTTATTTGTGTTATACAAAATAATTTATAAAATACTTTTATAAATCGAAAAACATTTGTAATTTTGCATGATATAATGTCAAATTGGTTTTAATAATATTATAGAGCTTATAGGAATATTACCGGTATATTATTATACGTGTAGTTTTCCCGGCAAACAGGTCGAAGACCTTGATATAGATTTTAATACGCAAAAATAATTATTAACGCTCGGTTTATTGTCGAGTTTAACGCAGAAATTAAATTTTATTATTATGAAAAAAACAATAATTTATTCTCTTTCAGTAATTTTAATTGCGGGAATGATAACCGGTTGTGGAGGCTTACAAAAAATGGTTGATAACGCCAAAGATGTAAAATATGGAACAACTCCAAGTCCTCTTGAAATGCACGCAGGCAAAGTACCCGTAAGCGTAACAGTAACATTTCCGCCCAAGTATTTCGCAAAAAACGTAAAGTTAGTTATTACACCGACTTTAAAGTCCGATGACGGTAGTGAAGAACATTCTTTCCCTCCTCAAACAATTATAGGAGAGAAATTTAAAGATAACTATCCTCGTATTTCTTACAAAAACGGAGGTTCTTTTAGTTTTAAAGATACTATCGACTACAAAGACGCTTTCAGAATGTCGGATATGGAGTTGAAACTTATGGCTTCTACGAACAAAGACCAAGGAGTACCTGTAATCGCATTGAAAATTGCAGACGGAGTAAAAACTACTCCCGAATTAGTAATGCAAGGTATGGCAATAGACGGAGGTCTTAAAATAGTAGGTTCTGTAATAGACGACAAAGGAAACTTAAAAAAAGGAGACGGAGTAGGACAAGGAAGTAGCGCAATTGTAGGAAAAACTGTCAGAGTAACAACCACAAAACCTACTATAACTTATGATTCCAAAGAAGCTAAATTGTTTTTTGATCTTCAAAAATCTAACGTAAAAAATGCAGAATTAAAATCGGAAGACATAAAAGAACTTGTAACTTTTATTAAAGATGCAGCAGGAAATGCTGAAAAAGAACTTAAAGGAGTAAAAATTGCAAGTTACGCATCTCCCGACGGACCTGAAGAATTAAATCAAGGACTTGTTGAAAAAAGGGGACAAAGTTCCGGTTCGGCATTTAAAAAAGCTCTTAAAAAAGAAGGGGTCTCACAAGTTGAAGAGGCTGAATTTATTTCTACGGAGACTACACAGTCAGAAGATTGGGAAGGTTTCAAAAAAGAAGTTGCAGCATCTGATATTGAAGATAAAGACCTTATAATAAAAGTACTTTCTATGTATTCGGACGGAGACACAAGAGAGAAAGAAATCAAAAATCTTTCAGCTGTTTATAATTCTTTAAGAAATAAAGTACTTCCAAAACTAAGAAGATCTGTTATTAAATTTTCATATCAATCCAAAGCAAAAACAGACGAAGAATTATCTAAAATAGCAGTAAGCAATCCGGAAAAATTACAACAGGAAGAACTTCTTTACTCTGCAAATATTACTGATGATTTAGCTTCAAAAGAAAAAATTTATTTGAGTTATACAAAATCTTATCCTGATGATTGGAGAGGCTGGAATAACTTGGCTGTTGCTCAAACAAAACAAAATAAACTTTCCGAAGCAAAAGTGAATTTTCAAAAAGCAGAAGAAGCAAAAAGTGGAAATCCTCAAGTACTTAATAATCTGGGTGTAATAGCTATGGCAGAAGGAGATGACGATGCGGCTTTTGATTATTTTCAAAAAGCAATTGATGCAGGAGAAAGTTCAGGAGCACCCGGTTACAATATGGGAGTTATCTTAATCAAAAGAGGTCAATATGCCGAAGCACTTACAAATATGGGAGATGCAACTTTCAATAAAGCATTAGCACAAACATTATCAGGAGATAACGCTTCAGCAGAAGCAACAATGGTAAATTTGGGAAGTAACGATTATGCAATATTTTATTATTTTAAAGCAGTTGTTGCCGCAAAAGCCGGAAATGAAGGAGACCTTATGGAAAATTTAAAAATTGCAGTAGCAAAAGATGATAAACTTAAAGGTTATGCTAAAAAAGATGTTGAATTTCTTAAATATTTTGATAATTCAGATTTTAAAAGTATAGTTCAATAAAATAAATTTTTAAAACTTTTTTAAAAAATGTATGCCAATATTTTTGGCATACATTTTTTTTGTTTATATTTGAACTTTCATAAAAATATTAACTAAAACTTATATTAAAATGGGATTTTTTAGAAGAGTTTTCAAAATGGGACAAGCCGAAGCACATTCAGCATTAGATAAAATGGAAGACCCGGTTAAGATGACCGAACAAGGCATACGTGATATGAAAGAGCAACTTGACCAAAGTATCAAAGCACTTGCAGAGGTAAAAGCAATGGCAATACGAGCCAAAAACGAAGCCAATACTTATCGTAATAAAACAAAAGAATACGAAAGTAAAGCAATGGCAATTTTGGGTAAAGCGGAAAAAGGAGCAATAGACCCCTCGGAAGCAGACAGATTAGCAACACTCGCATTACAAAAGAAAGAAGAGACTGCATCAAGTTTGAAAGTAGCCCTTCAGAATCAGCAAACTTACGAAGGACAGGTTGCAAAACTTGATAAAAATGTAAAAAAACTTAAATCGACCATTTCCAAATGGGAAAATGAAGCTCGAACTCTTAAAGCTCGTGCGAAAGTCAGTAAAGCAACAGCAAGCGTAAACAAACAACTTGCAAATATCGATTCCTCAAGTACAGTTGGAATGCTTGAAAGAATGAAAGAGAAGGTAGAAGAGCAAGAAGCTCTTGCTGAGTCATACTCTGAAATTGCTGATGAAAATAAAAGTATAGATGATGAACTTGACAGCGTACTTGAAAATACAGGAGGCGGAGATGCCCTTGCGGCTTTGAAAGCAAAAATGTCAGGAAACGAAACAAAAGCAATAGAATAAATACGAACTTTATATTAAAAAAACCTCTTTTCGGATAGCTCGATGGGAGGTTTTTTATTTTTTTAAGTACCCTTACATAAACTTTTCTGATTTGTATAACACCTATATTGTCAGTGCGTTACAAGCGAAGTTTTACTACATTAGATAGGGCGAAGACCTTAATATTAATTACCGAATATTTTGATAACAAAAAAAACATATATAATAACATTATTTATTTTTATGGCTTTGTTGAGTTATGAAAATAATTTGTACGCTCAGGCGGACACAACAGGAATAACGGAAGAAGTTCAAGTTGATACAACTGCACATAAAGATGGCTTTTTAAAGCGTTTATTTTCTAAAATAAAGCTGAAAAAAAACGGGCAAGACAGCTTATCGACGGATAGTCTTGCAACCGACAGTCTTACTAATGATTCTGCCGATGTTAAAAAAGGTTTTTTCAAAAGGCTTTTTTCTAAAAAAGACAGCACTTCCGATGAGGGTTTCTTTAAAAGGCTGTTTACCGGTAGAGAAAAAAAAAGTAAAGAATGCGAACAGCCGGAAAAAATAACAAAAGAAAAATGGGTGGCGGCGGCAAACGATTCCGTTCAAGACGAAAGGATAAAAATGTTGCAGGAATGGGTAAGCTACGACTCTTGTTATTATAAAAATAAATATAAATATTCAAAAAAGGAAAAAGATGTTTTTAAGACAA